>CALBEG010000278.1 GCA_937927455.1 uncultured Elioraea sp.
CGATCGAGTGAGCACGCGCCGCGACGGGGTGAGTGCACCGCGCGATTCGGGGTAAGCTCTAGCGGCGTTCGCGCAGCGCTGCGGCGACGCGCTCGCGCAAGCCTGGGTCGGCCTCGGTGAGGGCGGCCAGCACGCGGCGCAGGGCAGCGCGCGCCTCGTGCAGCTGGTCGAGTAGGTCAAGCACCACCTCAACGCCCTCGAGATTGACGCCGAGATCCTCCGTGAGGTCACGGATCAGCGCCGCACGAGCAAGATCGGCCTCAGTCAGTTCAGCATGGACTAAGCCAGCTTCGATCCAAGCGCGGACCGTTTCGATCTCGACGCGCGCACGCAGGCAGAAGGTCTCGATCTCCATCACGCCCCTCCAAGCCCGGCGCGCGGATCGTACCGCCTGCCCGCTTCCCAGCGGCGGACGAAATCCTCGAGCTCGCGATCCGGTTTCGGCGGCAGCACCACCTTGAGCGTGACCAGGCAATCGCCGCGCGACCCGTCAGCCCGTACCACACCCCGGCCGCGCAGGCGAAGAATACTGCCAGTATTGGAGCCGGGGGGGATAGTCAGCATCACCGGGCCTGCCGGAGTGGGCGCCTCTACCTTCGCGCCCAGCACCGCTTCGGCAAGCGTGACCGGCAGGTCGTAGCGGATCGTCTCGCCCTCGCGGCGAAAGAGCGGGTGTGGCACGACCGCGAGTTCGACCAGGGCATCGCCGGGCGGGCCGCCGCCGATGCCGGGCAGGCCCTTGCCGCGCAGGCGAAGAATGGTGCCATCCTCCGCCCCGGGCGGAATGGTGAGATCGACCACGTCTCCCGAGGGCAGGGTGACGCGCGCCCGGCCGCCGTTCACCGCCTCAAGGAACGGCACCGTGAGGCGGAGGCGGATGTCCTCGCCGGGGAAGGCGAAGCGAGCCTCGGTCGTCTCGCCTCCGAACAGATCCTCGAACAGGTCCTCGAGGCCGGAGGGGCGCGAGCGGGTTCCGCTTCGCCAGCGGAACGTACCGGCCTCGGGCCGATTGCGGAAGAAGGGGCCGCGTGGCTTCTCCTGCCCTTCGGCGTCAATCTCGCCCGCATCAAAGCGCCGGCGCTTCTCGGGGTCGGAGAGGAGATCATAGGCCGCCGACGCCTCCTTGAAGCGCGCCTCTGCAGAGCGGTCGCCCGGATTGAGGTCAGGGTGCAGCTTCTTGGCGAGCTTGCGATAGGCGGCCTTGATCTCCTCGGCTGAGGCCGTCTTCGGCACGCCGAGAATGGCGTAAGGGTCCTTCGCCACCGCTCAGCCTTCGCCTTCACGCTCTGCGCGCAACACCCGGCCGGCGACGACGTCGAGGCGATCAAGCAAGCTGGGGTCGCGCTTGTCGGGGGCGGTGATGATCGCGTTGTCGAGAGCGGTGTGACACCCGGCCCAGCAGAGCGTTGTCCGCTCGCCGAGCTTCGGGATCACCTCCTTGA
The DNA here is from genome assembly GCA_937927455.1 of uncultured Elioraea sp. Taxonomy (GTDB): domain Bacteria; phylum Pseudomonadota; class Alphaproteobacteria; order Acetobacterales; family Acetobacteraceae; genus Elioraea. The sequence continues at coordinate 1,443 of CALBEG010000278.1, forward strand.
GCAGGGCGCGCGCCTTCGCCGCATTCTCGAACAGGACCTTGACCACGAGTTCCACCGTGACGTGGTCGTGTTCTGGGTGCCAGCAGTCGTAGTCCGTCACCATCGCGACGGTGGCGTAACAGAGCTCCGCCTCGCGTGCGAGTTTGGCTTCGGGCATGTTGGTCATGCCGATCACGTCACAGCCCCAGGCGCGGTAGAGCTCGCTTTCCGCGCGGGTGGAGAATTGCGGCCCCTCCATCACGAGATAGGTGCCGCCGCGCCGGTGCGGCAGGCCCAAAGACCGGCAGCCCTCCTCGAGGATGTCGCCGAGGCGTCGGCACACCGGGTCGGCCATCGAGACATGCGCGACGCAGCCCGCGCCGAAAAAGGATTTCTGGCGGGCGAAGGTGCGGTCGATGAACTGATCGACGATGACGAAGGTGCCGGGCGGCAGATCGGCACGCAGCGAACCCACGGCGGAAAGGGAGAGGATTTCGGTGCAGCCGGAACGCTTCAGCGCGTCGATGTTGGCGCGATAGGGCAGGTCGGTCGGAGAGAGGCGATGGCCGCGGTCGTGCCGAGGTAGAAACACGCAGGGCACGCCGGCGAGCCGGCCGAACAGCAGCTGCCCGGAGGGCAGGCCCCAGGGTGTGCGCACCTCGCGCCACTCCGCCTCCTCCAGCCCGTCGATGTCGTAGATCCCCGACCCACCGATGATGCCGATCACCGGCGAGGGAACATCGTCGTGAGCCATCTCGTGCGTCCCCAAAAACGAAAGGCCGCCCCCTAGTGGGACGGCCCTACGTCGTTTGGCAAGAGGGGGCGGTGCGCGGACTGCGCCGCCCCCAGCTCAATGCTTCACGTCTGCCCAGACGCGTCGCTTGACCGCGTAGGTGAGACCGGCGAGCACGAGCAGGAACAGGATGGCGCGCACACCGATTTGACGCTGCTGTTCGAGATAGGGCTGCGAGGCCCAAGCGAGGAAGGTCGTGACATCCCAAGCCATTTGTTCAGTGGTCGCTTTTGTGCCGTCTGGATACTCGACGACATCGTCGTAGAGTGGGCGAGCCATGGCGATCCAATGGCCGGGGAAGTACTCGTTCCAGTGCATGCCCTCCATCGGCTGCACGCCAGGCGGCGGTTCGTCGCGATATCCGGTCAGCAGAGCGTAGAGATAGTCGGCGCCGCCCATCCGCGCCTTTGTGATCAAAGAGAGGTCGACCGGATAGGCGCCGTTGTTCGCCGCCCGCGCCGCCTTCTCGTTGGGGAAGGGTGAGCGGAAGCGATCGGACGGCCGGCCGGGGCGCTCGTACATCTCGCCGTCGTCGTTCGGCCCGTCGACCACCACGATTTCCGCCGCGAGCGCCCTGATCTCGTCGTCCGACAGACCGATCGCCGCGAGGTTGCGGTAGGCGACGCGCTTCAGACCGTGGCACGAGGCGCAGACCTGCTTGTAAACGAGCAGGCCGCGCTGGGCGGAGGCACGGTCGAAGGTGCCGAAGACGCCGCCGAACGACCAGTTCTGCGACGGCGGGGTCGGCGCGTCCTTTGCGGCGAGTGCCGGCGAGGCGAGGCCAGCCGCGAACGCCGCACCAGCCAGCGCCCCGAGAAGGCAGCGGAGAGCGCGCATCAGGCCTTCTCCATCGGCTTCGCCGCCGCCGCTGCCGGCACCGGCCCGCCACCCAGCACGCGCTCGGAGATCGAGGTCGGCAGGGGGAGCGGCCTCTCGAGCTTGCCGAGCAACGGCAGGATGACGAGGAAGTAAGCGAAGTAATAGGCTGTGCCGACCTTGGCGAGCGGGACCCAGATCCCTTCCGCCGGCATCGCCCCGCAGTAGCCAAGCAAGACGCAGGAGGCGACGAAGGTCCAGAAGAAGGGTCGCGCGAGCGGGCGGAACTTCATCGACCGCACCGGGCTGCGATCGAGCCAGGGCACAGCGAACAGGATCAGGATCGAGGCGAACATGAGGACAACGCCGCCGAGCTTGTCCGGAACCGCGCGCAGAATGGCGTAGAAGGGCAGGAAGTACCACTCGGGCACGATGTGGGGCGGCGTCACCAGAGGGTCGGCCGGAATATAGTTGTCCGCATGCCCGAGGTAGTTCGGGAAGAAGAACACAAAGGTGAAGTAGAAGATGAAGAACAGAAGGAGGGCGAAACTGTCCTTGATCGTCATGTAGGGGTGGAATGGGATCGTGTCCTGCGGCCCCTTCGGCTCGACCCCGAGCGGGTTGTTCGACGAGGTGATGTGCAGGGCGACAATGTGCAGGAACACCACACCGACGATGGCGAACGGCAGCAGGTAGTGCAGGCTGAAAAAGCGGGTCAGCGTGGGGTTGTCGACCGAGAACCCGCCCCAGAGCCAGATCACAATGCTTTCGCCAACGACGGGGATGGCGCTGAAGAGGTTGGTGATGACGGTGGCGCCCCAGAAGCTCATCTGCCCCCAGGGCAGAACATAGCCCATGAAGGCGGTTGCCATCATGAGAAGCAAGATGATGACTCCGAGCATCCACAGAAGTTCCCGCGGGTATTTGTAGGATCCATAGTAAAGACCCCGGAAGATGTGGATATACACCACAATGAAGAACATGCTGGCGCCGTTCGCGTGCAGATAGCGGATGAGCCAGCCGTAATTCACATCGCGCATGATGCGCTCGACCGAGTCGAAGGCGTGCGCGGTGTGCGGAACGTAGAACATGGCAAGGAAGACGCCTGTCGCGATCATCATCATCAGGATGACCATCGCCATGCCGCCGAAGCTCCACATGTATGTGAGGTTCCGCGGCACCGGGAACTTCGCGTATTCCTTGTCCATCAGGGTGAAGACGGGTAGGCGCTCGTCAATCCAGCGCACGACCGGGTTCTTCATCTCGCTCTTGTGTAGTCCGACCATGGAGGGTGCTCCTCAGCCGATGCGAATCGACGTGTCGGATGTGAAGGTGTAGGGCGGAATCTCAAGGTTGCGCGGTGCCGGCCCGCGGCGGATTCGGCCCGAGGTGTCGTAGTGGCTGCCGTGGCAGGGGCAGAACCAGCCGCCGAACTCGCCCTTGTTGTCGGACGGGCGCTGGCCGAGTGGCACGCAGCCCAGGTGGGTGCAGATGCCGACCATGATCAGCCACTCGGGTTTCTGCACCCGGTCCTCGTCGCGCTGCGGGTCGGGCAGGGCGGAAAGTGGGGTCTCGCGGGCAAGCCGGATGTCCTCAGCCGTGCGGTGGCGGACGAACACCGGTTTGCCGCGGAACATCACCGTGATCGCCATGCCCTCGGCGATCGGCGCGAGATCGACCTCGGTCGAGGCGACGGCGAGCGTGTCTGCCGCCGGGTTCATGCTGTGGATGAACGGCCAGGCGAAGGCGGCGACCCCGACCGCAGCGACGGCGGTGGTGGTGAGAGAGAGGAAATCGCGGCGGGTCGCAGCGTCGGCAGCGCCGCCTGGGGGGAGAGAGTTTGCCATCGTTCCCAATCGCTCCTCAATCGACCCGACCGGCATCGGCCGGAGCAGTCATTTCGGACGAGATGGGCGCGGGCGCACTGTGCGCTCTGCGCTCTCCCTTCACCGGCCGTACAGAGAGAGAACCCGCCCCACCTGCCAAGTGTGCCATATACCAGCCGGCCTCTGACCTGCAACGCCTCGGCTGACCAGTCCGCCTTTGAGGCTGGGCGCTCTCCGCCGCTCCGCAAGGGGCGCGCGGTTGACGCTTCGGCCCACGCGAGGAATTGTCGTCGCATGACGCCCGTGCTCGATGCCCGCAAGGAGGCGGCCCGCGCCTGGTTCGAGGAGTTGCGCGATCGTATCTGCGCCGCCTTCGAGGCGATCGAGGACGCGCTTGCCACCGGCCCGCACGCCCACCTGCCGCCCGGGCGCTTCGTCCGCACGGCCTGGGACAGGCCGGGCGGCGGCGGCGGCGTGATGAGCGTGATGCACGGGCGCGTGTTCGAGAAGGTGGGGGTGAACGTCTCCACCGTCTGGGGCGAGTTCTCCGAAGAGTTTCGCCGCCAGATCCCGGGGGCCGAAGAGGACGGGCGGTTCTGGGCGTCCGGGATCTCGCTGGTTGCGCATCTGCGCAGCCCACGCGTGCCGGCCGCACACATGAACACGCGGATGATTGTCACCACCAAGTCTTGGTTTGGCGGCGGTGGTGATCTCACGCCCATGCTGATGGAGACGCCAGAGACGGCTGAAGACAAGGACACCTTCCACGCCGCCTTTCGCGCAGCCTGCGATCGCCACGACCCGACCTACTACCCGAAGTTCAAGGAGTGGTGCGATCGCTACTTCTTCCTGCCGCATCGCAACGAACCGCGTGGGGTCGGAGGCATCTTCTACGACTACCTCGATACAGGCGACTGGGCGCGCGACTTCGCCTTCACCCGCGACGTCGGGCTTGCCTTCCTCGAGGTCTACCCCGCGATCGTGCGCCGGCGCATGCACGAGCCCTGGACCGTGGAGGAGCGTGAACGGCAGCTGATCCGCCGCGGTCGCTATGTCGAGTTCAACCTGCTGTACGATCGCGGCACCATCTTCGGGCTGAAGACGGGCGGCAACCCGGAGGCGATCCTGATGAGCCTGCCGCCCGAGGTGCGCTGGCCCTAAGGCACCGCTTGCCGCCGGATTTGCGGGCGGGTAACGCTGCCTTCGCACTCGCGAAGGAAGGAGCCTATGGGCGGCAAAACCGGAACAGTCGTCAGCGGCGAATCGGGGCTCGGCCCCTTCGGCCAGATCATTGTCACCGAACGGCATGTGCTGACGGCGGATCAGCCGGAGGCTCTGGGTGGCAAAGACACTGGCCCGACCCCGTTTCAGATCCTCTCCGCCGCTCTCGCCTCCTGCACCGCGCAGACCATCCGCATGTACGTCGAGCGCAAGGGCTGGCCGCTGGCGCGTGTCAGCGTGACCGTGACTTTCCGAGAGGAGCAGCCAAAGCACAGCTTCGAGGTGGCGATCGCGCTCGATGGCGCGCTTGATGCGGAGCAGAGGGCGCGCATCCTCGAGATCGCCGGTCGCTGCCCGGTAAACCGGGCGCTCTCCGAAGGCGCCAACGTTAGCAAGCGTCTCGCCTGACGCCGTCGCTCACTCGGCTGCGGCGCGGGCGGGTTCGGGCGGCGGCAGGCCCTGGCGTGCGCGCAGGGTACGTTCATAGGCCTCGAGCCCCCGCAGCATTTTCTGGGCGAACTCGGGGTTGCCGGCTGATGGGGGGGACGCGCCGGCCGAACCGAGCGGCGGCAGCGCTGCCCGAGCAGGGGTCGGGTACATGCGGGCGCCGAGCCGGGAAGCGAGTGGCGCAGGAGCGGGATCGCCCGCAGCAGCGGCAACGGCGCCCGAGCCTTGCGGTTCGCCCTTCGCCACCACGCCACCCATTTCGGGCCGCCCCGAGACGATCCCCTCCACCATGGCGCTGACCGCCGAGACGATCGCGCCGATCGGGCCTCCGAACAGGAACCCGCCAAGGCCGCGAAACAACGGGTGGGCGGTCTCGCCTGTCACGGCCCGATAGACCCAGCCGACAACCGGGATGTGGTGCAGGGGGTTGAGGTTGGCGAGGAAAGCACCGAAGGAGAGCTCGGCCGGCATCGGCACCGCTTCGTCCTCGCGCAGAGGCGGGCCGCCGTCGGGAGCGTGGCGGAGCCCCGCAGGCGGGATGGCCTGCGCCGGTGTGAAGCGCGACCAGGCGGAGTTGATGGTCATGCCCGCGGTTGAGCAAGCAGCATGCCGCAACCTCCGCGCGGGTTGACGCGACGGCCTCGGCCCGCGTGCCGCCGTCGCCTGCCCCTTTCTGCCCGGCAAGTCCTTCCCGGCGGAAGGGACCGCACAAACAGCACCTCAGAACAGGTGGCCGAACCGCTCCGCCTTGGTGGCAAGGTAGCGCATGTTGTGCTCGTTCGCGGGGAAGGCGTGCGGCACCCGGGCCACCACCTCGACCCCGCAGGCGGCGAGCGCCTCGACCTTGTCCGGGTTGTTGGTGAGAAGCCGGACCCGGGACAGACCGAGCTCCCTCAGCATGGCGGTGGCGATGAGGAAATTGCGCTCGTCAGGCCCATAGCCGAGGCGAGTGTTCGCCTCCAGCGTATCCGCCCCCTGATCTTGCAGAGTGTAGGCGCGGAGTTTGTTGACCAGGCCGATCCCTCGCCCCTCCTGGGCGAGATAGAGCAAAACCCCGGCCCCTTCCTCCTGCATGCGGGCGAGCGCCCCGCGCAGCTGCGGCCCGCAATCGCAGCGCAGCGACCCGAGCAGATCACCGGTGAAGCACTCGCTGTGCAGCCGCACGAGTGGGGCCTGTCCCTCCGCCCAAGGGTCGCCGACCACCATGGCGAGATGCTCCGTGCCGCCATCAGCGGGGCGGAAGGCAATGATTCGCAGGTCGCGTGCATCCTCCGTCGGCACGCGCGCCTCCGCGACCCGAGTCAGCGTCGCCGCCACCGTGTCCGGGTAGCCGAGCACGTCCTCGCCCGGTACGGCGACGAGGTCGTTCGACCGCACGAAGCCGTTCAAGTCGGCGTCTGCCGCGGCCGGCGCGAGAAGAACGGCGGGAAGCAGGCGCGCCAGTTTGGCGAGCCCGATCGCCGCCGCGCCGACACTCTGGGGAGGCGGTGGCAGCGGCTCGGGGCGGAACGGAAACGGCTCCGCGGTCGGGTCAGCGAGCGAGCGCAACAGGGCGGGGGTCACGGCAGCGGGAAGACGGAGGGCGACGGCGGGATCACCCGCCGCCCCAGGGGCTGGCCGATGCAGCACCGCCGCCGCCCGCGTGGGCGCCAGCAGAAGGCAGGCCGGATCGCGCCCCAACCGCGCGAGGCAGGCGAGCGCCGCCAGTCCAGCCACTTCGGCGGCAGCGACGAACCAGCCGCCCTCGGCCGTGAGCACAAGCGCGGGCGCCCCCCGGCGCAGCTCGGCCACGGCACGATGCACCTGCCGAAGGCGGCTCTCCCCGGCGCATTGCGCGGCGAGGCTGGCGGCGGCCGAGGTGGCGAGCGAGGACGTGGTGCGCATGACCCTCCTGTCCGTCTCCTGTCGGCCATCCAGACGGCGCCGCGAAAGAGGCGCCATCATGGCAGGCGCGAGACAGTTGCGAAAAATCGTAAACCATCTGGGCGGAGCGGCGAGCGCGCCGCCCTCCGCAATATCGGAGCCGGGCGTCAGCGTGCCAGGGGGTGCCTTCCTTGCCCCCGCTGCCCGGGCGCTGGCATTCTCCCCCATTCCAAGCCGGAGGACATGCCTAGCAATGGCGCTCGCGAGACCAATCCTGATCGTCGACGACGACCGCGCCCTGCGCGCCACCCTTGCCGAACAAGTGAAGAGCGAGGGCGAGTTCGAACCCCTGCAGGCCGGCACGCTGGCTGAAGCCGAGGCCATCCTCACCGCCAAGGATGCGCGGGTTGATGCGATCCTGCTCGATGTCGGCCTGCCTGACGGGGATGGGCGCGAGTTCACCGAGAAGGTGCGCAAGCACGGCATCAAGGTGCCGATCATCATGCTGACAGGAGCGGACACCGAGGCCGACACGATCAAGGGGCTCACCGCCGGCGCCAACGACTACATCGTCAAGCCCTTCCGCTACGGGGAGTTGCTGGCGCGGCTGCGCCGGCACCTCGCGATCTTCGACAACTCTGACGACGCGGTGTTCTCGATCGGCCCCTACACGTTCCGGCCCGCCGCCAAGCTGCTGATCGAGCCGACCCGCAACCGCAAGATCAGGCTGACCGAAAAAGAGGCGGCGATCCTGAAGTATCTCTATCGCGCCAACAACAAGCCGGTGCCGCGCCAGGTGCTGCTGAACGAGGTGTGGGGCTACAACGCCAACGTCACCACGCACACGCTGGAGACGCACATCTATCGCCTGCGGCAGAAGATCGAGCCCGATCCGTCGAACGTGCGCCTGCTCGTCACGGAGGGCGGGGGCTACAAGCTGAACGCCCATTGGAGCCCTGCCTCGGCTCACGCGGGGTGAGCCGGCGACCGACAGGCCCTGTCCTCACGTGCCGCAGAAGGTGACGCAGACGCGCTCGTGCGGGGCAGGGGGAAGGGTGAAGCGATCATCCCGCGCCCGGTCGGCGTAAGGGTCGGCGAGCGCGGCGTGCAGGCGGGCGAAGGGAGCAAGATCTTCCCGCTCGACGGCCGCCGCGATCGCTTCCTCGACCAGATGGTTGCGCGGGATCACGGCGGGGTTGGTGCGCTTCATCCGGGCGGCCACCAGCTCCATTGGCCCCTCCTCGGCAAGGCGCAACCGCCATTGTTCCGCCCACGTGTCGAACGCGGCTGGATCGGCGAACAGGGGGCGGATGGTCTCGTCTGCTGTCTTGTCACACGCGGCCTCGGCCAGGCGGCGGAAGGTGAGGGTGAAATCCGCCCCGTTCTCCGCCATGCGGGCAAGAAGATCGGCGGCGCGTTCGGCGTCGCCCTCGCGCGGGTGAGCAAGACCGATCTTGCGCACGATCCCCTCCCGGTAGGCGGTGCGGAAGCGTTCGCCGAACGCGGCAAGGGTGGCCTGAGCGATGGCGATCGCCTCCTCCTGCGGCTCGGCGAGCAAGGGAAGCAAGGCATCGGCAAGCCGCGCGAGGTTCCAGGCCGCGATCCGCGGTTGGTTGGCGTAAGCGTAGCGCCCGCCATGGTCGATGGAAGAGAACACCGCGCCAGGGTCGTAAGCGTCGAGGAAGGCGCAGGGGCCGAAATCGATCGTTTCGCCCGAGATCGCACAGTTGTCGGTGTTCATCACTCCGTGCACGAAGCCGACCATCAGCCAGGCGGAGATGAGCTCTGCCTGGCGGAGAGCAACGCGCTCGAGAAAGGCGCGGTAGCGTTCAGGGGCGGGGGTCTCGGTGAGGTCTGAATCGTGGCGGGCGATCGCATAATCCGCGAGCAGCCGCACCGCCTCCCAATCATTCCGGGCAGCGAAGTATTGGAAGGTGCCGACGCGCAGGTGAGAGGAGGCGACACGGGTGAGCACGCCCCCCGGCAGAGCCTCGTCGCGATACACAGCCTCGCCGGAAGCAACCGCGGCAAGGCTGCGCGTGGTCGGGATACCCATCGCCGCCATCGCCTCGGAGACCAGAAACTCGCGCAGCACAGGGCCCAACGGCGCGCGCCCATCTCCCATGCGCGAGAAGGGGGTGCGCCCCGCGCCCTTGAGCTGGATGTCGCGCCGCACACCGTCCGCCCCCACCACCTCGCCGAGCAGGATCGCTCGCCCGTCACCGAGTGAGGGGACGAACACGCCGAACTGATGCCCGGCATAGGCCTGGGCGAGCGGCTCCGCCCCAGCCGGCAGGCGGTTG
>CALBEG010000279.1 GCA_937927455.1 uncultured Elioraea sp.
TCTGACCCGGTTGGGCTCGAGGCGGCACTTCTGGCCCTCATCGGCTGCCCCGATCTCTGTTCCCGCGCTTGGGTGTGGGACCAATACGACTCCACCGTGGGCGGGCAGACGGTGAAGCGGCCCGGGGCGGCAGATGCGGCGGTGGTGCGCGTCTCGCCCTCTGGCCGGGCCCTGGCCCTCACCTGCGACTGCACGCCCCGCTACTGCGCGGCGGACCCCGAGGAAGGCGCCAAACACGCGGTGGCGGAAGCCTGGCGCAACCTCACCGCAGTCGGTGCCCGCCCGCTCGCGATCACCGACAACATGAATTTCGGCAATCCCGAACGCCCGCGCATCATGGGCCAGTTCGCCGCCGCCATTCGCGGCATGCGCGCAGCCTGCCTCGCGCTCGACTTTCCGGTCGTTTCGGGAAACGTCAGCCTCTACAACGAAACGGAGGGCCGCGCGATTCTGCCCACGCCGGCGATCGGCGGTGTGGGTGTTCTGGAGAACGCGGCGCGCGCGGTGGGCATCGCGCTCTCGCCGGGGCTCGATCTCGTGCTGATCGGGACAACTCACGGCTGGCTCGGGCAGTCCCTGTGGCTGCGCGAGATCGCAGGCCGCGAGGAGGGCGCACCGCCCCCGGTCGATCTCACTGCGGAACGACGCCATGGGGACGCGGTGCGAGGGCTGATCGCGGCAGGGCGCGTTGCCGCCTGTCACGATGTCTCCGACGGGGGGCTTCTCGTCGCAGTGGTTGAGATGGCGCTCGCCGGCGGTTGCGGCGCCACTCTGTTCCCGGGGCCGGACGAAGTTCCCCCGCATGCCTTCTGGTTCGGCGAAGACCAGGCGCGCTACGTGCTCGCCGCCGCCGACGGGGCGGGCGTGGTGGCCGCCGCGCGCGCGGCCCAGGTGCCGGCCGCGCTCATCGGCCGTTCCGGCGGGACGGATTTGACTCTGCCCGGTGCGCTCTCCATATCGCTTGCGCAGTTGCGTCAAGCGCACGAATCCTGGTTCCCGCGCTGGATGGGCGAACGGGGCGCGAGCCCTGCCGGGCACGGAAGCGACCGGGATGCGGCGTTTTGAGTGCGGTCGGAACGAAGCGGGGATGGCGCGATGCCGATGTCGGCGGCGGAGATCGAGGCGCTGATCAAGGCGGCCCTGCCGGACGCCCAGGTGACGGTCGAGGACCTGCGCGGTGATGGAGACCACTACGCGGCAACCGTGATCTCCCCCTCCTTCAAGGGCAAGACGCGGGTACAGCAGCACCAGATGATCTATGCGGCCCTACAGGGGCGGATGGGGGGGGCGCTGCACGCGCTCGCGCTCCAGACGGCGGCCCCGCAGGACTGAGCGGCTCGGACAGCGCGCCGGACACCCGACGGCCCGCGCGCGCCCCCAAGGCAAGCGGATGAACCCAGAGAGAGGGAAAGGCGAAAGCAGAATGTCCAACCCGGTCTTCGAGCGCATCCAGGCGGAAATCAGCGAAAACCCGGTGGTGCTCTACATGAAGGGCACCGCCATGTTCCCGCAGTGCGGCTTCTCGGCCCGGGTCGTGCAGATTCTCATGCACATGGGAGTGAAGTTCAAGGCCGTGAACGTGCTCGAGGACCCCTCTCTGCGCGAGGGCATCAAGCAGTTCACCAACTGGCCGACCATCCCGCAGCTCTATGTCAAGGGCGAGTTCGTCGGCGGCTGCGACATCGTCACCGAGATGTTCCAGTCGGGCGAGCTCGGCCAGCTCTTCGCCGAGAAGGGTGTGGAGCATCGGCCAGTGACGGCCTGACGCGCGGGTCTTCCTCCCTGCCTCCTTCGAGGTTGTCACAAGACCTGTCGCATCGTCGGGTGAGGGGGCCCTGTGACGACCCCGACAGGTGGGTTCTGGCATCGCCCACCCGGTCTGCATCCGCAAGCGCTGACAGGGTCGGTCGCCCGCAGTGCCGAGAGCACATCGGGCAGGCGGACTGTGCCGCCGCCTAGCCCCGCCAGAATCGCTCCATCGCCGCCAGCAACGCCGCCCTGATCCCGGGCTCGAGGGCCGAGTGCCCGGCATCCGGCACCAGGGTCAGCCGTGCGGCCGGCCAGGCCGCGGCCAGCTCCGCCGCACTCTGCGGTGGACAGATCATGTCGTAACGCCCCTGCACGATCTCGGCCGGAATCGACGCAATCCGCCCCATCCCGCCCAGCAACCCTCCCTCCGGCAGGAACAGGCGGTGACGAAAGTAGTGCGCTTCAATCCGCGCCAGGCCGAGGGCGGTTCGGTCCTCGGCGAAGGACGCCACCGTCTCCGGCGACGGGAGCAAGGTGGAGCATGAGCCTTCATAGATACTCCATGCCCGCGCCGCCGGCAGGTGCACCTTGGCGTCGGGGTGGGTGAGACGCTTCCAGTAGGCCTCGAGCAGGTCCCCCCGCTCCGCCTCCGGCACCTGAGACGCGAAGCTGGCCCAGGCGTCCGGGAAGAAGCGCCTGAGCCCGTAGAGGAACCACGCCACCTCCTCGTCGCGGCCGAGGAAGATGCCCCGCAGCACGAAGCCCCGCACCCGCTCCGGGTGCGCCTGGCCATAGGCGAGGCCCAGCGTGGAGCCCCAGGAGCCGCCGAAGACGAGCCAACGCTCGACCCCGAGATGCACGCGCAGCCGCTCGATGTCGGCGATCAGGTGCGGCGTGTCGTTGGCGACCAGCGAGCCCAGGGGGCGGGACCGCCCCGCCCCCCTCTGGTCGAAGATCACCACCCGGAACCGGGCAGGGTTGAAGAAGCGCCGATGCACCGCCCCCGCCCCCGCTCCCGGCCCGCCGTGCAGGAACAGCACGGGCATCCCGGTGGGCGTGCCCACCTGCTCCCAATACATCATGTGCCCGTGATCGAGGGGCAGGTAGCCGCTCTCGTACGGCGCGATGTCGGGGTAGAGGTCACTTCGCGGCATGGTCCCCGCACGCATCATGGACGGTCGTCGCGACGGTCCGTGGTCCGTCATTCCAGCCTCGCCGACAGCCAGGCTTCAAGCACCCGCCGCGCGGGGTTCAGCGCCGCACCTCGTACATTGTCCGCCGCATCTTGCGCCGCCAGCGGAGGAGCCAGGCTGCAGCCCGCTCCTTTCCTTCGTCCATCTGGCGCGTGTAGCGGGGAAACTTCCGCCGCAGCCACTCGATGGTGCGGCCCGCCCAGGCATACTCGTCGCGCAGGATGTAGAGGCCGAAGGCGAGAAAGAGGAAGCCCTGCACAAAGGGCAGAAAGAGCCCCGCCACACCGAGCCCGATAAAGCCCCAACCGGCGAGGATCTTGCCTCGCCGCGCCCAGCGCGAGGGCGGCTTGGGCGGCAGCATGCGGGGAATGACGAGGTATTCGCGGCGTCGCGCCATGGCCGGCGCCCTATGCCGCCTCGCCCGCGCTGGGGCAAGCCCGAGGCCTCAGGCGGGCGGCGGCTGCGAGCGGATGATGCGCTCCACCGGAAAGCCGCGACCGGCGGCGAAGGCCAGCCATTCCTGCACCACGGGTTCGGGCAGGGTGGGGGTCCGTGCGAGGAGCCAGAGATAGTCGCGCGTGGGGCCTGAGACGAGCGCGATCCGATACTCCGGGTCGAGCCTGATCACGTGATAGCCACCCTCAAACGGCCACCGGAAGGTCACTGCGAGCGACGCCACATCACGGGGGCCGAGGAAGCGCGCCCGCCCCGTCACCGACCGCTGCGTCCCGTCAGGCCGCCACCCGCGGTTGGTGACCGCGATCGTCCCGTCGGCGTTGAGGGCGTAGGTCGCCGTCGCCGCCACGTCGCCGCGCTGGAAGCGGTGATCAAGTCGCGCGATCTCGTACCAGGTGCCGAGGTAGCGGTCGGGGTCGAAGCGGACGGGGGTGACGCCGTCCGGTACCCCAGTGCATGCCGCGGCCAGCACCGCCATGGCCCCCGCCAGCAGAACCCCTCGCCGCGGAACGCCCTGTGCCCCTCCCCACCCGGTCATCCCCATCTCCTTCAGTCCCCGGCAAAATCACCAGACCAGCATCGCCGAAATTTCGTTTGCGCGACCACGAAGACCAGGGGCACACGAACAAGCCTGAGGGAGCGGCCGAGAAGCGACCACGCGGGTTCATGCTCAGCATTCGCATCATCCCCTGCCTCGACGTGAAGGACGGCCGCGTCGTCAAGGGCGTGAACTTCGTCGCGTTGCGCGACGCGGGCGACCCGGTCGAGCAGGCCCGCGCCTACGACGAAGCGGGCGCGGACGAACTCGCCTTCCTCGACATCACCGCCTCGGTGGAGAACCGGGGCACGCTCCTCGACGTGGTCGCTCGCACCGCAGAGTGCGTGTTCCTGCCGCTCACCGTCGGCGGCGGTGTGCGCAGTGTGGCCGACATGCGGGCGTTGCTGCTCGCCGGGGCAGACAAGGTTTCGATCAACTCCGCCGCCGTCGCCCGGCCAGAGCTCATCGAGGAGGCGGCCGGCACGTTCGGCAGCCAGTGCATCGTGGTCGCGATCGACGCCAAGCGGGTCGGTTCGGGCCGCTGGGAGGTGTTCGTGCACGGCGGCCGCACGCCCACGGGGCGCTGCGCCATCGCCTGGGCCGAGGAGGCGGCGCGCCGCGGCGCGGGCGAGATCCTGCTCACCTCGATGGACCGCGACGGCACGGGCGAGGGCTTCGACCTCGACCTCACTCGCCGCGTCGTGGAGGCGACGGGGCTGCCCGTCATCGCCTCGGGCGGGGCGGGCCGTTGTGATCATTTCGTCGACGCTGCGCGGACCGGAGCGACGGGCCTGCTTGCGGCGAGCGTGTTCCACTTCGGCACCTTCGCCATCCCCGAGGTGAAGCGGGCGCTGGCCGAAGCAGGTCTGACCGTGCGCTTTGCGACACCTGAACACGCCTGACGCGATGGCCAAGCGCGATCGGGATCGCGACAAGGGCGACAAGACCGGCAAGAGGGACCGCGCCCTCCTGGCCGCTCTCGACCCACTGCGCGCGCCCCCCCGCCTGCCGGACGCCACCGTGCTCGACCGCCTGCACGCCACGGTTCTGAGCCGCAAGGGGGCGGACCCCGAGGTCTCGCACTCCGCCCGGCTGCTCTCCCGCGGCACCGCCAAGGTGGCACAGAAGCTGGGGGAGGAGGCGGTGGAGACGGTGATCGAAGCGACGCGCGGCAACCGCGCGGGGCTGATCGCGGAGAGTGCCGATCTTCTCTATCATCTCATCGTCGTCTGGGTGGATGCGGGGGTGAGGCCGGAGGAGATCTGGGCGGAGCTCGAACGCCGCCAGGGCATGAGCGGCATCGCCGAGAAGGCCGCCCGTGCGCGCGCTCTGGCCCAGCCGAAGCTCGCGCGATGCCTGCCGAAGAGCCGCAAGCTGTGGTAGCCCTCGTTCAAGCGAAGCGAGGACCACGATGGCAGTAACTGGCCTTCCGCCCTACGACGAGACCAACGTCTTTGCCCGCATCCTTCGCGGCGAGATCCCCTGCAAGACGGTGTATGAGGACGAGTTCGCCCTCGCCTTTCACGACATCAACCCCCAATCCCCCGTGCACGTTCTGGTCATCCCGAAGGGCCCCTACGTCTCGATCGCCGACTTCTCGGCCAACGCCTCCGATGCCGAGGTGGCCGGGTTCTGGCGCGCCGTCGGGCGGGTGGCGAAGGCGTTGGGGCTCGAAGCCACGGGCTACCGGGTGCTCACCAACATGGGGCGTGATGCGCATCAGGAGGTGCCGCATTTCCACGTCCACGTCTTCGGTGGGCGGCCGCTCGGGCGCATGCTCGGGAGGGAGCAGTGAGCCGCGCCGCCCTCCTCGCTGCGGCGCTGGCGCTCTCCGCCCCCCTCGCCGCGGCCCAAGAGATGCCACGCGAGACGGTTCTGAAGCTTTCTGAGACGGCTGAACGCCGCGTACGGGCGGACGAGCTGCACGCGAGCCTGCGTGTGCAGGCGCAGGGAAGTTCCGTCGCCGCCGTGCAGCAGGCGGTGAACCGCGCGGCCCAATCCGCTCTCGAGCGCGCGCGCGCCGTTCCCGGTGTTGCGGTTGCAACGGGCGGCTATCACACTTGGCGTGAGGGGGAGAGGCTGCAGACCTGGCGGGCGATGCAGGAGATCCGCCTTTCCGCAAGCGAAGCCGCGCCGGCCCTGCTCGATCTCGTCGGCGATCTGCAGGCCCAGGGCCTCGTTCTCTCGGGTCTCATCTACCGCGTCTCGCGGCCGCTCGAACGTCGTGTGCGCGAGGACCTGGCAGAGGAAGCGCTGGCGGCGCTGCAGGCGCGCGCCGAGCGTCTGGCAAGCGTGCTCGGGCTGAGCGTCGCCGGGTTCCGCGAGGTGCGGGTCGATTTGCCCGCGCGCGAGACCGGGCCGATGCCGCGCGCCATGGCCGCCGCCCGCGCCGAGACCGTACCGCCAGCGGCGGAGCCGGAGGAGGTGCTGTTGACCGCGAGCGTTGAGGGCGAGGCGATCCTGGTCAGGCGTTGAGGCGACCTTCCCTGCGGCACGGGGTCCGCCTGCAACTTTTGCGCGAATGCCTTCGCGCTCACGCGAGTTTGGGGTTTGCAACGCCGTCCGCCTGCGATATTGATATTGACGTCGGCGGCAATTGAGCGCCGAGGTTCCGCGGGGGCGGTCTCCCCTGCCGTTGCCCGCGGGCATTCCGTACGGAAGAGAATGGCGCCCGGTTACCCCCCTAACCGGGCGCTTTTCTTCGGCCACCTTGGTCTCCGCAGCGGCTCCCGCTCTCCGCCACGCCCGCCCCACTCCGCCGAGCGTGGCCGCGCCTCAGTGTGCCGCCTCCCAGGTCGGCCCGACCCCAGTCTCCACCACCAGCGGCACGCGCAAGCTGGCCGCACCCTCCATCACCCGCTTCACGAGGGCGGCGGTCTCGCTGGTCTCCGCCTCGGGCACCTCGAACAACAGCTCGTCGTGCACCTGCAGGAGGAGCCGCGCGGACAGTCCGGCCTCCGCCAACGCCCGCGGCAGCCGCACCATCGCGCGCTTGATCACGTCGGCCGCCCCGCCCTGCAGGGGTGCGTTGATCGCCTGGCGTTCGGCGAAGGCGCGCCGCGCCGCGTTCCTTTCCGCGATTCCTGGTATCCAGCAGCGGCGCCCGAAGGGCGTGGTAACGTACCCCTTGATCCGCGCTTCTTCCTTCATCCGCTCCATGTAGTCGCGAATCCCGGGATATCGTTTGAAGTAGGCATCGATATAGGCCTTCGCCTCGCCCGGGGTGATGCCGAGCTGGGCGGCAAGCCCGAAGGCCGAGATGCCGTAGATAATGCCGAAATTGATCGCCTTGGCGCGACGCCTCAGCAGGGGGTCGAGCTTCTCCATCGGCACGCCGAACACTTCGGAGGCGGTGCGGGCATGGATGTCTTCGCCGCGCGCGAAGGCCTCGGCCAGGGCGGGCACTTCCGCGACGTGCGCGAGCAGCCGAAGTTCGATCTGGCTGTAGTCGGCCGAAAGCAGCACCTGGCCGGGGGCAGCGACGAAAGCGCGGCGGATTCGCCGCCCTTCCTCCGTGCGCACAGGGATGTTCTGCAGGTTGGGGTCGGTGGAGGACAGGCGCCCTGTCGCCGCCCCCGTCATCGAGAAGCTGGTGTGCACCCTGCCCGTTTCGGGATCGATCTGGTTCACCAGCGCATCGGCATAGGTGGATTTGAGCTTCGCGAGCTGTCGCCACTCCAGCACTCTGGCGGGAAGCGGGTGCTGCAGAGCGAGTTCCTCCAGCACCGCCGCGTCGGTGGCAAACTGCCCGGTTGCCGTCTTTGCCCGCCGCCCGCCCGGGGG
This sequence comes from uncultured Elioraea sp., assembly GCA_937927455.1. Taxonomy (GTDB): domain Bacteria; phylum Pseudomonadota; class Alphaproteobacteria; order Acetobacterales; family Acetobacteraceae; genus Elioraea. The sequence goes on from CALBEG010000279.1 coordinate 7,720, forward strand.
GTCGAGCTTGAGGTCCTCGTACAGCACGGCCGCGAGCTGCTGTGTTGAGCCGACGTTGAAGGCGCGCCCCGCCAGGCGATGGATCTCAGCCTCAAGAGCGGCGAGCCGGTCGGCGAACTCAGCAGAGATTTGGCGCAGCTCGCGCGCATCGACCGCAATCCCCTCGCGCTCCATCGCCGCGATCACCGGAACGAGACGCCGCTCGACATGCTCGTAGAGCGCAAGCACGCGCTCGCTGCGCAGGCGCGGCTTGAGCATCAGCCAAAGCCGAAGCGTGACGTCGGCATCCTCCGCCGCGTAAGCCGTGGCACGGTCGATCGGTACGGCGGAGAAGCAGATCGCGCCCTTGCCCCTGCCCGCCACCTGCTCGTAAGTGATCGTTTCGTGGCCGAGATGGCGGCGCGAGAGCTCGTCCATTCCGTGCTCCCAGCGCCCCGCATCGAGGCAGTAGCTGATCAGCATCGTGTCCTCGATCGGGCCGAGCCGCACCCCGCCATTCTCCGCCCGCGCCAGCACCGAGAGATCGTACTTCGCGTTGTGCAGGATCTTCAGCACGGAGGCGTCTTCGAGCAGAGGGCGAAGCACGGTGAGCGCCGCCTCAAAGGGGATCTGTTCCGCTGCACGCCCGGCAAGATCCTCTCCCGCATGGCGCAGCGGCACGTAGCAGGCGCGCCCCGGCGCGAGTGCGACCGACACGCCGACCAGGCGGGCGGCCTGAGCGTCGAGACTGTCGGTTTCCGTATCGAAGGCGCAATGGCGCTGTTCGGTCGCCTCCGCCACCCAGGCCTCGAGCCGGGCAAGCTCCGTCACCGTCTCGTACGCACCGAACGGGGCGTCGGTGAGGCGCGCCTCGACGCGCGCGGGCGTGACCACTGTCGGTGGCGCCTCGCCCTCAAGCTTCAGCCTCTGCAGCACGGAGCGGAAGTTCTGTTCCCGTAACCAAGCCGCCAGCTTGGCGCGATCAGGCTCCTTCAGGGTCAGCGCATCAAGGAGGAGGGGAAGCGGCGCGTCCTCGGCCAAAGTCACCAGGCGTTTCGAGATCCGCGCCTCCTCCGCGTGCGCGAGCAACGCCTCGCGCCGCTTCGGCTGCTTGATCGTGTCGGCCTTGGCAAGCAGGGTCTCGAGGTCGCCGAACTCCTCGATCAGCTGCGCGGCAGTCTTCACGCCAATGCCGGGCACGCCCGGCACATTGTCGGTCGCGTCTCCTGCGAGCGCCTGCACGTCGGGCACTTTCGCTGGCGGCACGCCGAAGCGCTCGATCACCTCGGCCTCGCCGATGGGCTTCTGCTTGATCGGATCCCACATCTCCACGCCAGGGCGAACGAGCTGCATCAGGTCCTTGTCAGAAGAGACGATGCGCACGCTCCCGCCGCGGTCGCGTTCTGCCTTGGCGTAAGCCGCGATCAGGTCGTCGGCCTCGTAGCCTTCCGCCTCGATCACGGGCAGGTTGAACGCCGCGACCGCCTCGCGGATCAGCCCGAACTGGGGGACGAGGTCCTCCGGCGGTTCCGGGCGCTGCGCCTTATAGGCGGGATAGATGTCGTTTCGGAACGTCTTCCGCGCCGCATCGAACACAACCGCGATCCTCTCCGCCGCATGCTCGGTGAGGAACTTCGCCAGCATGTTGACGAAGCCGAACACGGCGTTGACGGGGGTGCCGTCGGGCCGGGTCATCGGCGGCAGGGCGTGGAAGGCGCGGAAGATGTAGCCCGATCCGTCGATCAGGATCAGGCTGACATGCTCGCCCTCCTCGCCGGCCGCGCCGGTCGCCGGCGCTGCCGACGTCGCCTGCGCCCCCCCAGTCGCGGCCTTCCGCTTGCTCACGCCGCGCGGTCGCGCGCGGCCGCAGCCGCCGCCCCCGCGAGGCGTCGCTCCGCCTCCGACCCCTTCAGCACGTAGGTGCGCGAACAATAGGGGCAGACCACCATGCCATCGACGAGGGTGAGGAAGACGCGCGGATGGCCGAGCGCGCCGCCGCCGCCATCGCAGGCGACGGTCGCATCCTGCACCGCGATCACCTCGAAGGGCGCCGGCACGCGGGGGTCAAGCGGCATCGGGGCTCCGTCCTTGTCGCCGAAGCGACGGTGGATCATACCCGGGGCCATGCGCGGATCAACGTTCGTGCCACCCGGCAGACGCGGCCTGCTCGCCGCCGGTCTCGCGCTGGCGGCGGGCTGCGCGCCCCGCTTCGCACTTCCCGGCCCCGCGATGGGGGCGCCGCGCGACGAGGGCGAAGCCTTCGTGATGCCAGACGGGGCACGCCTTCCGCTCTCCCTCTGGCCGGCAGAAGCGGAGCCACGCGGCGTGATCCTCGCCTTGCACGGATTCAGCGACTATCGCCGGGCGTTCGAAATCCCGGCCCCGCTCTTCACCGCCGCCGGCTGGAGCGTGCTTGCCTACGACCAGAGGGGCTTCGGGGCGGCGCCGCACCCTGGGTTTTGGCCCGGTCATGAGGCGCTCGCCGCGGACGCGACTGAGGCGGCGCGCCTCACCCGCGCCCGCTACCCCGACCTCCCTCTTGTCCTTCTTGGCGAGAGCATGGGGGCTGCGGTGCTGCTGTGCGCTGGCGCGAGCGCGACACCGCCGCCTGCCGACGCCTTCGTGCTTTCCGCCCCCGCCGTCTGGGGCGGGGAGGCGATGGGCGGAATCGGCCGCGCCGCCCTGCGCGCCCTCGCCCACATCGTGCCGCAGCTGGGATTCGCCAACGCCTCGCCCTTCCACCGCGCCACGGACAACGAGGCCGCACTCGCCGCGATGGCGCGGGATCCGCTGGTGTTGCGCCATACTCGAGTGGATGCGCTGTGGGGCCTCGTGCAGGCGATGGACGCGGCCCTGGCGGCGGCGCGCTCCTTCCCACACCCTGCGCTCATCCTCTACGGCGGGCGCGACGACCTCATCCCGCCGCGCGCGATCGCCGCGCTCGAGGCGCGCTTGCCTGGCCTTGCCTCGGGGCGGCAGCGGCTGCTGCGCTACCCCGAGGGCCACCATCTCCTGTTGCGCGATTCGATCCGCGCCCGGGTCGTTGCAGACAGTCTCGTCTGGCTCGAGAGCGGCGTTGGCGGCTTGGCAGGGGCGGGCGGCCTCAGCTATAGCCTCTTGGGCGGGACCCGTAGCTCAGCTGGATAGAGCGTTGCCCTCCGAAGGCAAAGGTCGTGCGTTCGAATCGCGCCGGGTCCGCCAATCGCCGTCTGCCCGACCGGACGGTCGACCGCGCGCGAGCTTCAGCCGCAGCGCATAGAGGCCGAGGCCAGCCCACTCGCGCAGCATGAGCCAGCTCGCTCCCCAGCGGTCGGCCCGCGGCAGGACCGCGTCAAAGCTGGCCTCGGGTGGTGCGACCCGTCGCACCGGCGCTGCCGCGGCCGACAGGCCCGCGGCCCGGAACGAGAGCAAAGCGCGCGGCATGTGCCAGCCATGCGTCACCAGCTGGACGCTGCCAATCCCCTCGCCGCGCAACAGGGCGGCGCTGTTGCCGGCGTTTTCCCAGGTGTTTCGCGCCTCGATCTCAAGCCAGCGCACGATCAGACCGAACTCTGTCGCAAACCGTTCCGCCATTTGCCCGGCGATCGGGGGCGAGGGGGGGTCGTGGGACAGCACGCCGCCCGTGACCAGAATGGGCAGTCCCGTCCGCCGCGCCAGAGCCGCCGCCGCGGCCATGCGCTCGAGAGTGAGCGGCCCCACCGTCCAGCCCTCGGCGTGCTTCACCTGTTCGGCGGCGAGCACAATGATCGCCGCCGGCTCCTCGCGCGGGGGGGCGAAGCGTGCAGCGAGCGCTTGCAAAGACACCTCGAGCCAGCCGCTGGCATAGGGTGTCGCGAGCACGAGCTGCGCCAGGATGAGGACGGACGCAACCCAGGCAGCAGAGCGACGGCCCCGGGCAGCGAGGAGGCAGAGAAGCAGCGCGGCGACCGCGAGCCCGACGGGCGGAAGCAGAAGCACGCCGACCTGGAAAGGCACCGACATGGAGGCTCCGTCGCATGGGCTGACCTCTCGCGTCCAGGCCTGGACGGCGACGCTGTCTTCTCCGTTTGGACCCTGGATGCGTCCCCAAGCCTTCGGCATGGTGACAGGCCGGATCACCTCGGAGAAACCGATGCGCCTGCCCCTGCTTCTTGTCGGCGTCCTGTTCGCCGCCGCGCCGGCGACGGCGGACCCGCTCGAGGTTGGACCGGGCAAGCGCTTTGCCCGACCCTCGGAGGCGGCCGCCATTGCGCGCCCTGGCGATCGGGTGGTGATCGCGCCCGGCCGCTACGTCGATTGCGCGGTCTGGCGCGCCCATGGCCTGACCATCGCGGGCGCCCCCGGCGGGGAGGTGCTGATCACGGGGCCGATCTGCGGCAACAAGGCGCTGTTCGTCATCGCCGGCCAGGACGTGACCGTGGAGGGGATCACCTTCCAGGGTGCTGCCTTCGCCGGCGGCAATGCGGCCGGCATCAGGGCCGAGGGTGGCAATCTCACCATCCGCCGCTCCGCCTTCCTCGGCAATCAGAACGGCATCCTGACCAAGGCCGACATGCGCGGCCATCGGCTGGTGATCGAGGACAGCCGGTTCGTTGGCAACGGCGCCTTGATCCACGAGTGCGCGCACGGGCTCTATGCCGGGCACTGGCGCGAGGTGGTGGTGCGCCGCACGCGCTTCGAAGCAACCCGCATCTGCCACCATCTCAAATCGCGGGCGGAACGGACGGTGATCGAGGACAGCGCCTTCCTCGACACCCCTGGCAACCGCGCCTCCTACCTGATCGATATTCCGAACGGGGGCGATCTCGTGCTGCGCAACGCGACTCTGCGCAAGGGCCCCGATCACGGCAACCCGGAGGCGGCGGTGGTGCATGGCGCGGAAGGACGGCGGCACGTCACCCGGGAGATCGTGCTGATCGGCAACCGCTTCGAAAACCTGCAGCCCGGACCGACCGTGTTCTTCCGCCTTTATGGCGAGAGCGAGCCGGTGATGAAGGACAATCGCCTCACGGGCCCGGTCACACCGTTCCAGCGCCTGCCGGAGCGCCGACGGGGGCGGCTTTCGATCGCAGTCCGACCGCGAGGGCGACGACCCGCCGCGCATTGCCGTCCCAGGTGAGGTCGCGCGCGAGGAGTTCCGCCCGCGCCGCCGCCCCAAGCCGAGCGCGCAAGGACGAATCACCGGCGAGGCGAGCGATCGCCGCCCACATCGCGGCGACGTCACCGGGTGGAAAGAGGAGAGCGGTCCGTTCGTGCGCGACGAGTTCGCGGATGTTGGGCTGATCGGGGGCCACGATCGCCCGCCCCGCCGCCATGTATTCCACGAGCTTCAGAGGGCAGGCGTACGGCACGGCTGCAGGCTGGAGGGCGACGTCGAAAGAGGAGACGAGGCGGGGCACGTCCTCGCGCGACGCAAGTCCCGTGAAGCGCACGCGCTGGGCAAGGCCGAGCTCGGCCGCCAGCCGCTCCAGCCCCGGCCGGGCCGGGCCTTCGCCGACCAGGACGAGAGCGAGCCTCTGCCGCCCCTGCCAGGAAGCGATGCCGCGCACCACCGCCTCCAGCCCATGCCACTCGCGCACGAAGCCGACGAAACCGAGCACGATCTCCTCCGCCTCCTCGCCCGACTGCCGGGCGGCGAGGTCGTCGGGGAAAGCCTCGAGTTCGATCCCGTTCGGTACGATGACGATCCGCTCGGACGGCACGCCGGCCTCTCGCACATGACCGGCGAGAACTTCGGTAACGGGGAGCACGAGGTCGGCGCGGCGCCAGACGAAGCGCTCAGCCCAGCGGGCGAGGGCGGGCCAAGCAAGGCCGCCGAAGCGCGCCCGCTCCTCGGCGAGCGGCGCGTTCACCTCCAGCAGGAAGGGAAGCCGGTGGCGGCGCGCGATCAGGCTGCCCGCGAAGTGGAAGAGGTTGTAGCGCTCATAGAGGGCGTCGAACCGCCCGGCACGGGCGGCGCGATCGAGCCGGAGCGCGGCGGGAATGGCGTAGGCGAGTTCGGCGAGTTCGGCGATCGCACGCGGCAGGGCGCGGCGCAGGCGCGCCACCCACCCGCCTTCGTCTCCGAAGCGGGCCTCCCGATAGGCCGAGGGGCCGACGACCACCACCGCGTGCCCCTCTCGGCGGAGGGCGGCGATCAGGCTTTCGAGGTGCACCGCCTGGCCATCGCGCGAGGCGATGCGGTGGGAATAGAGGATCCTCATGGGCGGGAACGGAGACGTCGCACCGCCACCCCTGCCGCGTGCCGTGCCAGCGCCGCCGCCCCCGAGGGATGGCGTGGGTCGGCAACCAGCACGCCGATCAGAGTGAGCCGCTGGGGCGCCCAGAGCGCCTTGTAGGGATCATCACCGCGGCCGAAGTCGACCACCCGCACGCCATCCTCCTCGATCAGATGCCGCACCATCAGCGCGGTCAGCACCGTTCCGGGGGAGGAAGCACGCCGCGCCTCGTCGTGGAAGAGCTTCGGCACCGTAGCACGCCCGGACTGGGGCTCGAGGAGCCAGTACTGGGCGGCGATGGGGGTGCCATCGCCAGCGTCGCGCAACACGCCGAGGCGAAGGAGGCCTGCTTCGGCGGCCGCCCGCATCAGCGCGGGGTCGAACTCCGGGAACGGCTCGTCGGGCTTCCAGGAGCGGGCGCGCACGACGCGGAACGCTTCGATCGCGCGCTCGAGCCCCTCCCCCGCCACGGACATGAGCTCGAAGCGCGCGGTCCGGGCGGCGGCCTTCAGCCGTCGTGCGATGGTGTTTCGCAAGCTGGAGGGGCGGGTGTCGAGGTAGCCCTCCCACCCCATACCGGGCTCAAGGCGCGCCACCCACCGTCCCGTATGGGCGAACCGGGCGGTGACGATGCCGCCAGCGCGTATCCCCTCGAGGAATGGGCGGAGCCACGGCGCATCCTCCTCGATGGCGTCGAGCCGCGCAGGAGGGCGGAAGCGAAGGAAGCGAGCGAGGCCCAGCCCTGCCTCGCGCCACTCTGGCTCCGCCGTCTCCTCTGGCGCGAGAGGGCTCCAGGACTGGGTATAGGGCGTGGTGAGGGCCGAAACGCGGCTCAATTGCCGAATCAAGGGCAGGATCGTTCGTCCGGCAGGCTGCCAGAGGGGCTCGGCGCCCTCTGGGAGAGCGTAGACGAGGGTCGTTTCGAACCAGAGGGCGGAGGCCCAGAGGGCGCTTTGAGGGGGGGCTGCCACCTGGCGCACCCGGTCGGGCAGAGGGAGACGCTGGAGGGGTGGTGAGGCTCGGGGCATGGGAAGCTGCCCTGGCGGCGAAGGCGGGGGCCAGCCGTCGGCAGTATGACCTTTGGTCGATCCCCACGCTAGGGTTGTGTCGGAATTCTTGACACGTGGCCCGGTGGGTTCGGCGACGGAACGGGATTTTCGCCGGAATCTGAGAAGGGTATGATTTTTGCAACGTCCTTCCTGGCCGGCATATGCTAGCCACGTCTCAATGTTGGCACAACCCGCGGGAGAAGGACACCATGCACCCCCTTCGTCTCACTCTTGTCACCGCCCCCATGCTCATCGCCCTGCCCGCCCTCGCCTCGCCGCTCACCGTCAGTGGCTTCGTCGGCGGCGCACCCACAGGCGTGGTGCGAGACAATTTCGACTGGATCAGCCCGCAGTTCGCACCGCAGTTCGGCACGACCACCCTGGTCTCACCGCAGTCCGGGATCACCGTCCGCCTGGTCGGCGGAAGCTCAGCCACCGCAAACGACCGAGCCGGGGCCGTGACCGGTGCCGTTGCCGGCAAGTACGCTGCTCCCTTTCTGTCCGGCAACAATGGTGTGGGCTTCGGCAACGACAACGGGGTGACGAACCCCCCAGCCGGCGACCAGACACCCCTCTCTGGCGCTGACCAGACAGTCTACCTTACGACCGGGTCCACTGGCACAAATGCCTCGCCCGGCACAGAAATCGAAATTCTCTTCCCCGCCAGCGCTTCTTATTTCTACCTCGGCCTGCTCTGGGGCTCAGTCGACGACTACAACAGCCTGCTCTTCTTTGACGGTACTACCCTGATCGGATCCATCACTGGCAGTGATGTTACGGCGAGCCCGAACGGCGATCAGGGCGTAAACGGTACACTATACGTCAACATTTCCTCCACTCAGGGGTTCAATCGGGTGGTTGCCCGCTCCACCCAGTTCGCCTTCGAGTTCGACAACCTTGCCTTCAACCGCACGATTCCCCCTGAACTCGGCGTGCCCGAGCCCGCTTCGCTCGCGTTGCTTGGCGTGGGCCTGCTGGGCTTGGGCTTCGCCGCAAGGCGCCGCATCGGGTGAGGACGGGCCAGGCGTGGTGATCCCAGCCACCACGCCTCTTCCTTGGCACGCCCCGCACATTCCCCATTCCCCGGCGCGTTTCCCTTACATAATCGTGACACCGCTTTTGTTTCATCCGGGTTTCAGCACATAATCGCGCGGGAGGACCATTGAGGAGTCCGAGAAATGACGGGTAACCCTCCACCGCTTTCCCGCTCCGCCGATGAGAGCGACGGCGGCTTAGCCATCGGCGGCAGCGACAGCAGGCTGAGCGTGCCTGCCGCGACAGCCACAATCGGGCTTGCCTCACTGATCACCTGGGCGGTGATCTGGACCGCCGCCAGACTCCTGTTCGGCTAAGCGGTCGGGAACCAGCCGGGACCGGCGGAGCCCTCTGGCCTGACCGCTGCCGGCCGGGCCGGTACGGCGACCAACACCGCGTGTGACGTTATCGAAGCCTTGCCTCCGTGCGGCCACCCGCTCGTCCTTGCCGGTCAACTCCCACCCGAGCATTCTACCATCCATTGCGGCCCGATACGGCGCGGAACGAGGGTTCCGGCGGGTCTTCGCTTGCTGGTCGGCACGCGTGCCTACGCAGCTCCGCTGGCATGCCCGACGCGCAGTCGGGCAGGCGAGGGCGGACAGGGACGAGGCGGGCCCTCTGATCGCGCATGATCGTCGGACTGCGGCGAAAGCGGCGGCCGAGCTGCAGGGCAGGTGCCGGCGAAGGAGTCGCATGCCTGTTGACCACGCCCCCTGTGATCGGTATTTTTTCCTAATCAACGGACGCAGTGCGTCCGCCGCCACCTTGACGGCGCGGCCAGCTCTGGTCGTTCCCGCCAGATCGAAGTTTCCCATTCGCGCGGCGCGATGACCGCCTCGGTCACCGCCGTGCTTGGTTTAGCCCCAAATCCCCGTCTCTGGAGCCCAGGATGAACGTCTTCGTGCCAAGCCTGCCCTTCGCTCTTGCCTTCCAGCGCCGGCGGAACCAGCGCGGCGGCCAGCGCACCCTGACCATCGAGACACCAATGAGCCCGATCGCGCCCGGTTCTTCGGTCACCGTCAGCGGGACCTACACCGGAACCGCCACCACCATCGCTGTTGTATGGTTTCAGGACGGCGCCACGGTCGGTGCCCCCGTCATCGCAAGTCATGCAAGCGGGACGTGGCAAGCGCTCCTCGCCGCACCAGCAGCTGAAGGCATCTATCGTCTGCGCGCCACCCTCGACGGCGAGATTTCCGTCGACAGCGGGCCAATCGCTGTCGGCGCTGCAACGCCAGCCACCGTCGCCAACCTGCAGTTCACCGGAACCGGCCTGCCGGCCGATGTCATCGACGTGTTCGGCCACGCCTTTCCGCAGGGGGCCATTCCGAACAACACACCGGTTGTCCTGCGCGCTGCGGCGGACGGCGAGCTGCTGCGGACGCAAATGACGGTGCTGCGGCGCTGGCCGGACGAGTCCGTCATGACGGCTGTCTTCGCCGCCGAGCTGCCCGCCCTGGCGGCGGGCCAGGTGCTCGCTGCGGAACTTGTCTCGGGATCAGCGCATCCAGACCCCGGCCCCAACCTCTCCCTTCCCGCACTGCTTGCTGGCCGCAGCGCTGTCGTCCGCACCTGGGCCCCGGGCGATACGACCACGCCGCTGTGGACCTTCGACGTCGCTTCCCAGGCCCTGGCCTCAACCGATCGCTGGCAAGAGGGGCCTCTTGCTGTCGAAACGCGCGTGGAGACCCCAGTTCCCCCCACCGCTGTGCTCAACACGGCCGATCAAGCGGGCCAGATCGCGTCTGTCCGGTTGATCGTCGACCTGCTTGCCACCAAGGACGGATTCCTCGAACTCGACGTCTGCTTTTCCAATGATCGCGTGCTGCATCCTCAGGGGGGCATCGCTCGCTTCGGCTACACGATCGAGATCGACGGGCAGATTGTCTACGACCAGAGGCCCGCCTCAGGCCCCGCCCGCGACCTGTTGCAATACGCGCAGTGGATACGCCGACGCGCCCGCCATCCGAACGGCACCGTGCTGACAGGGTGGGACAATAACGACCGCCCCTTCTTCCGGCCCGACTTCGACGTGCTCGTCGCCTCAGGCGTGCAGCACAACATGGACCGTTCGATGCCGCTTACCGAATACGGCGGATGGGCGCCTTGGGTCTTGAATACGGCCAAGAACAACAGTCGCATTAACGACCCCTATTGGAATTACTCTTTGGCGCGCGACGCGGGCACTGCGGGCGGGCGGCCGGAAATCGGCTATCGCACCGTCGCCTGCATGCTGTGGCTGCGCGAAGGCAGGCCCGAAGCGCAGCAGCTGGCGCATCGCGAGTTCGAAGCCGCCTCAACACGCGGCATCTATTTTTACGATTGGGAGCTCGGCCGCTGGGTGAACCCAGTGGATTGGCCGCGCTTCAGCACCACTGGAAATGCGCCTGCCTCAGCGCCTGGAACGTCGCGCAGGACGGCGACGGGGCTGCCCTCGAACCAGCGCCCCACCCACAACCGCACCGACCACATCACGGTCGACCATGCCCATCACGGTTCGTTCAACTTCACGCCCGCACTGCTCTCTGGCCGTCGCCTTTGCTACGACGGTCTCGCCGCCCGCGCATGTTGGGCCCAACTCCACATCGACGACCGGCACGACGGTCTTCTGCCCGGGCAGTATAACGGCAATTGGACTCGCAACTGGCGAGACCTCACCCCTGACCACTCGACTGGTCGCGCCTGGGCCCAAAAGCCATGGTTCGACCAGACGAGAGGCTGGGCGTGGTGCTTCCGCGACATTGTCGATGCAGCGGCGATCCTGCCTGACAGCTATACAAATCGCTTGATGTACACACAGAGTGTTGAGGCTTGGGTCTCCTCAATTCGCGACATCAGTGACGAAGCTTATGCCAATCTTGGCGCCGAACTCGGTATGCCAATGCTACATGCGACCGGCGACCATATGCCGCCGTTCATGTACTCGTTCATCTTCTTCGGCCTGCTGAAGGCTGCGCGGCTTGGCCTTGGCGGCCCGCATTTGCCCTGGCTGATTCGCGAGTTCGGCAAGCTCCGCTCAGGCAGCATCCTCGACCCAGGATTTTCCTTCCAACACGCCGCGATGGGGCGCGACATCTATTTCCGTGCCACGAACGGTTCCTGGGCGCGGAACTGGAGCCAGGTTCTGACGATAACGCGCGACAGGCTGAGGGCCATCAATTCCGACATTACCGCAAACGATTACTCCGCTTGGACCGGCGAGGGCGATTGGCAGCGCAACGTGCTCGTCGGTCTCACGCTGCTCGCGGAATACGCTCCGGATCCCGAAACCAGGGCGCAGGCCGCCGACGCGCTTGTCTTCCTCCGCTCGCAGCGCGCGCAGGGTGTTGGCAACCATCCGCGCTACCGGCCGGAAGATTTCTTCGGTGCCTTTTTCCAGCTCAATTCAGTGATTGCGCCGCGCTTCATCTGGCGCACCGATCAGGCCCCTGTCATCTCGGCCGGACAGACGATGTCGGTCCCGCTCGATGCCGAGGAAGGCGCCCTTGTCGGCCTCGTGCACACCACTGGACCAATCCCTCGCAACTCAGCTGTCAGCGGCAGGATGGCGGAGGACGCCTTCGTCATTGTCTCTCAACCCGCAGGAAATCCGTTCCGCATCACTCAAGGTGGGGCGATCCGCGTTGCAAACACTACCGCCCTTCGCGCCCTGCCGCTCGGTCCAGTGTCGCTCCAGGTCTATTGCCGGACCTTCCACCAGTGGCGAGTGACCGATCCGGCAACCGAATACCGCAGTAACACCGCAACCATTACGGTTCAAATTACAGCGGAACTGCCCTTCATCGCGGAGGTGACGCAGCCCTTTGCCGTCGGCAACAACAGCCCCGTTGGCGCTGAGATTGGGCAGCTCACCGTCTCTGGCACCCGGCCGATCACGCTCAGCATCATCGCCGGCGACCCCAACGGTCTCTTTGCGGTCGACGACACTGGGCGAGTTACCATCGCGGCAGACCTCTCGAACGAGGCGTCTGGGTTGCGCACGCTCACCTTCCGCGCGACCAATGCGGCTGGAAGTTTCGACCGGCCGGTGCCTATCGAGTTGCAGGGGATCGTCACACCGCCGGTCTTTTCGCCCGACAACCAAGCACTCAGCATCAGTGAGGATGATCCGCCAAACACCGCCTTGCTTCTCACCTTGACCGGTTCTCCAGCGAGCACGCTCACCATCACCTCGGGCAACGAGGCCGGGCGTTGGCAGGCTGCGGTGCCGAACATCTTGCGCAACACACAGCGTCTGAGTCGGCTTGACGCTGCCACCTACACGCTCGAGCTCAGGGCGTCCAACGTCGCGGGCTCTGGGACGGGGACAGCGACCATCACGGTTACCCCGGCAGAGTATGTGTACGGCGCCTTCGGCAACGTCGATGTGCTGTTCGCTGGTTCGGTCGCGCGTCGGCTGCGGCTGAGCTATCAAGGGCCATTGGCGCGTGTCTTCCGCTCCCCGGACGGCACTGGCGAGCATCTCGACATTTTTGCGGACGCCTCGGGCGTGGCAGACTTCTCAGGCCTCGCTGCCTTTGCCCAGGGGCAGCAGTGTTTTGTCGCTCTGTTTGACCAGAGCACGCTGGAGCGTGGTCTCGCCCAGCCTGTTCCGCAGGGTTATCCGCGGTTGACGGATGAGGCGGGCAACCTGCGCACGGTGAATGGTCGGGCTTTTATGAACTTCCAAGGGGCTCGGCGCGGCATGCGTTACGGCAACTTCCGCACCCATCGGGGGCGTGATTTGGCCTTTTTCTGCATGGCCGTCCGTCGCGGCGGGAGCTGGGCTCGGTTGGTTGCTCTCTCCCGCGCGATCGACGACAATCCCGCCTGGGGCGACACCTCGTTCGAGATCTCTACCGTCGCTGGTGATCCGAGACGTTTGATCCTAGGGACGCGAGGCAACGAACTCTGGGGGCCGCCGAACATTCTACCGGCCGACACGCCGCGGGTTATTTGGGGCACCTCTCTCTCCGGTGTGGCGAATGAGGCCCGCCGGGTAGGCGCCGGTTCGATCTCCGGCAACTCCGGGACAGCGACGTTCAACCCGGTGGCGACGACAGCGTGGCTTGCGCTCGGCGGTAGAGCGCGCAGCGACGCAGGCTCTTGGGACGGCGATGTTGCCGAATTCTTCTTCCTCGGCGGCGCGGTGGTGCCCACGACCTGGGAGACGGTGATCGCCAACATGAATAGTTTTTACGGCGTCGCCTGATTGGCCTGTCCGGACACGCGCCGCCCGCGCCCAAAGCGGGCACCGCGTGTTCGGTCATGCTCAGCCTTAGGGCTGAGCAAACAGAGGCTGTGTCGTTCGCTCTCGGCCGAGCCCAAGCCACTCGAGCACAGAGACGAGACCGTCGGAGAGCGGCCGGGGCGGTGCCAAGGCGAGCATCGTTTCCGCGCGCGACCGGTCGCCCAGTGAATGGCGAATCTCGCCAGGCCGCGGCGGCCCGTGCAGCACCGGCACGGACGCGTCGGCAAGCGCGATAAGCGTCGCAGCGAGAGCGCGCACCGAGGTGGCCTGGCCGGAGCAGAGATTGAGCACAGGTGCCGAAACAGAGGCGCGCTGCAACGCGGCGAGTATGCCGCCAACCACGTCGCCAACGAAGATGAAGTCGCGCGTCTGGTTCCCATCACCGTTGATCAGGATCGGCTCGCCGCGCGACAGCCTGCCACAAAACACCGAGATCACCCCAGAGTAGGGAGACCGAGGGTCCTGCCGCGGCCCATAGACGTTGAAAAAGCGTAGGCCGATGGTGGGCACGCCGTACACCGCACCCGCTACTCTGGCGTGCAGCTCGGAGCCCAGTTTGTCGGCTCCGTAGGCGGACAGCGGCCGGCACGGCGCGTCCTCGCCGATCGGCAATTTCGCCTGGTCCCCGTATACCGCCGCGGACGAGGCATAGACGACGGGCACGGGCTGGCCCTTTGCGGCAGTGCGCGCAGCCTCGAACACAGCGATCGAGCCACCGAGGTTGACGCGATGCGCGCCCAGCCAGTCCTCGGTGCAGCGCTGCACCGAGGCGATCGCAGCGAGGTGGACGATCGCGTCCACGCCGCTGGCCGCCTCGCGAACCGTCGCCAAATCGGCGACGTCTCCGACCACGAGGTCGGCCCCCGGCGGAAGGTTCTCGCGCCGGCCGGTGGAGAGGTCGTCGAGCACCCGCACCCTCTCGCCGCGGGCAAGCAGGGCTTCGCACAGGTGCGAGCCGATGAACCCCGCCCCGCCAGTGACCAGGATCAGCGCCATCTCTGTCTCACGCCGCTCTCAGCTGAGCATCGCCTCGCCTCATGCCCTCGATCAGCGGCAGAGAGGCGCGGGCGAGAATCTGGTTTTGGAACCGGTAGGTGCCGAGGAAGTGGCCGAAGCGCACGCGCGCGAGCTCGATCGCCGGTGTGATGTTGGCGTAGTCGGGAAACGGCAGCAGCACGGGATTCGGGCCGTTGGCGATCGCAAAGTTGGAAGCAACCTGCTCGCTTCCCCATTGCCGCCAGCGGTCGCGCCCGACGAGGGAGACCATGATCTCGTGAAATGATTCGATCTCGTTTCGACCGATTGAGCCAGGCGCAAAGCCCGCAAAGCCACCCGAGGCGCGGACGTAGCGCCAACGTTCGGCCTCGGGATGGTCGGCAAGCGCCGCCTCGGCGACATCAACGATGTGACGCAACTCTTCTGGCCGGCGCCGTGCAAGCCTGCCCGTCTCGGCAAAGGATCGCAGCGGCGCACCTTCGGCCAAGGCGAAGGGGCGGTTGCTTGCGATTGCCTCCCGCACCTCACGCAAATCACCCATCGCCAGCGTGTCGCAGTCGAGCTGCACAACGTAGTGCCGCGTCGCGAGATCAAGGCACGTGAGAAGTCGTTCCCAGCAGCCCCCGCGTTGGCAACGGCCCACATCGATGTCGGCCAAGGGCAGGAACTCGACCGCACCATCGAGATGCCGACGTATCAGATCGGCCGTCTCGCGCGGCAGGGTGCGATCGGGGATAATGACGAATCGGCCGTGGCCGATGCGGCGGTAGAAGGTTTTCGCCGCGACGAGATACATGCGCACGTCCCACGGCACCGCCACCTGGCTTACAATGCGCAACGGGGAATCAACGATCGTGAGGGGCGGCGTCTCCTCAATACCGCCGACCAGGCGTTGGTAGCGCCAATAGGCGAGGCGGCGTTTTATGCGGAAGAGCACGAAGCGCACTCCCGATGGGCGGATTTTGCTTGCGGCAGTGGCAACAAGGCCCTCACAGCGCGCGCCCTGCGATCAGCGAGACAAGCGCGCCGCGAGGCCGGTCGGCTGGAAGCGACGGGACGGCGACGGTGATTAAAGCGGTGCGGACCGACCCGTCCGCATGGCGCGACAGCACCTTAAGCTGCGCGGGTCGGCCCACGCGGTCTCCCTCAAAACGGAGCTCCAGCCGTCCGTTGGCCGGCAAGATACCGGGCGGAAAAGCGTGCGCGAGAGTGAGCTCTCCGGCTGCCGCCCTTGTCGCCCCGCGAAACGAGATCGCAGCGAGGTCGCCTGGCCCTTTGCGTAGCGGGCCCGTCTCCGCGCCGCGCTGGCCCGGCTGTGTCGGGCGCTGCGGCTGCGGCCGGGGCGGCGTTTGGGCGAGCGAACCGTCCGGCGCGCAGGCCGCCGGCGCGGTCACGACCGCAAGGGTAAATGCGCGACGGCCGAGTTTCAGGTCCATCATCGCGCTGGTTTCTCGCGGCAGGCGCGGTCTGCCAAGATGCGGCGGAACAAGGCGAGCTGCCCGGCCGAGACCTCGTCCCAGCTGAAGCGTTCGGCGTAAGCGCGCACGAAGCTGCGAGGTGGCGGCTCAGTCAACATGCGGGCGATCGCAGCGGCCAGGGCTGGTGCGGTGGCCTCGTTGATCACAAGGCCCGCGCCCTCTTCACCGATTGCTTCGCGCGCGCCCCAGGCCTCGGTCGCCACCACCGGCGTGCCGCAGGCCATCGCCTCGAGCAATACGTTTGCCCATCCCTCCCGTTCGGAGGCCAGAACCATCACGTCGGCAGCGGCGTAGAGCGAGGGCAGCTCCCGGTGCGGCACCGAACCGAGGAACCGCACGCGATCCGCCACCCCAAGCCGCGCCGCAAGCGCCTCGAGCCGCGCGCGCTCCGGTCCCTCGCCGGCGATCAGAAGCTGC
>CALBEG010000280.1 GCA_937927455.1 uncultured Elioraea sp.
GGCCCAAGCGAGGTGGAGACCGTCACGTCCGGGCTCATGGTGACAAGACGCGAGGCGAGCGGGGCGAGGTCACCCACCCCGCGACCGATTTCGGACAGGATCTGTCCGAACCCCTCCTGCGTGGAAATCTTCCGCCCGGGCGCAAGAGGCGGGGTGGGCAGCATGGACGGCACCGGCACCGGGTCAGCGGCAAGGCGACGGCTTCCCCGGTGCTGCGCGAAGGGTGCTGTGGCAACAAGGGCGCGCGCCTCGGCCTCCAGCGGCCCAAGCCCCGCGAAAGGCTCCCACTCCTCGCCCGGCGCGATGCCCATCGCGGCGCGGAATGCGTCCATCTGCTCCTTCGTCATCAGCCCGGCATGGTTGTCCTTGTGCCCGGCGAAGGGCAGGCCCATGCCCTTGATGGTGTAGGCGATGAAGGCGGTGGGCTGGCGCGTTGCCGCAGCCCGGCGCAGCGTGTCGACGACCAGGCCCATGTCATGGCCGCCCAAGTTCGTCATCAGCCTGGCGAGCTCGTTGTCACTCAACGGGTCGATGATGGCGCGCACGCGACGATCGCGCCCGAGATCGGCGATCAGCGCCTCCCGCCACGCTGCCCCGCCCTGGAAGGTGAGCGCCGCATAGGTGGAGTTCGGGCAGTCGTCGATCCACTGCCTCAGCGCCGACCCGCCAGGCCGGGCGAAAGCCGCCGCGAGCAGACGGCCGTACTTCAGAGTCACCACCTCCCACCGCATGTCGCGGAACAGGCCCTCGATGCGGTGGAAGAGGCGGTCGGGCACGATCGAATCCAGGCTCTGGCGGTTGTAGTCGATCAGCCACCACACGCCGTCGACCTCGTGCTTCCAGCCCTCGAGCAGCGCCTCGTAGATGTTGCCCTCGTCGAGTTCGGCATCGCCCACCACCGCGACCATGCGGCCTGAGGGCGCGTCCTCGGGCATCAGACGCTTGAGCCGAACATAGTCGCGCACGAGCGCAGCAAAGCTGGTGATGGCCACCCCGAGCCCGACGGAGCCGGTGGAGAAGTCGACATCGTCGCCGTCCTTCACCCGCGACGGATAGGGCTGGATGCCGCCCAGGGCGCGGAAGCGTTCGAGCTTCTCTCGGCTCACCCGCCCCATCATGTACTGGATGGCGTGGAACACCGGCGCAGCGTGCGGTTTCACCGCCACGCGATCTTCGGGGCGAAGGATGTCGAAGTAGAGCGCCGTCATCAGGGTGGCGACGGAAGCGCAGGAGGCCTGATGGCCGCCGACCTTCAGCCCGTCGCGATTGGGGCGGATGTGGTTCGCGTGATGGATGATCCAGGAGGCGAGCCAGAGCACGCGCTTCTCCAGCGCCTCCAGGACGGCAAGCCGGCCAGGCTCGACCCCTCCCGCCTCCCCCGTCTGCCGCGCCAGCCCGTCCGCCATGCGCTCTGCCCTTCCCTCAGCCGCGGGCCAGACGCTTCATGGCGGACGAGGCAGCGCGCTTGCCTTCGCCCACGTAGAGTTCGTGGTTCGCCTCGATCGTGTCGCGATCGTACAGGTAGTTCACCATCAGCCCGAGGCTTTCGCGCAGGCCCTTCTCGGAGGCGTCGGCGAGCCAATTCAGACGTTCCGCCCGCGCACCGTTGCTGAGGTGGAAATGCGCCACCGGATCGCGCGCCTTGCCGCGCCGGTCGCTCTCGGCGAGGAGGTAGCGCGCGCAGAGCCGAAGCAACGGGGTCTTCGCGGCCTCAGCCAGCGCGGGCTCGCGATACCACTGGCGGCGGCCGAGAAGGCGGGCAAGCGGGTGCATCTCTGCCGCACCCTCTTGCTCCGCTGACCCCAGGGCTTCGGCGATCGTCGCGCTCTCCTCCGGAGAGAGAAGCTCGTCGCCCGCAGAAATCCTTTCCTCCAGCCAACGCCGGAAGCCGGGAATGGGAGAGAGGGTGGCGAAGGTCTTCAGGTTGGGCAAGTCGCGCGAGAGGCGATCGACCACCTGCTTGATCAGGAAATTGCCGAAGCTGATCCCTGAGAGGCCCTTCTGGCAGTTCGAGATCGAGTAGAAGATGGCGGTATCGGCCGCTGCCGGATCGATCACGGGGGCCTTCTCGTCAAGGAGTGCCCGCACATTGTCGGCAAGCCCGCGTACCAAGGCGACCTCGACGAAGATAAGCGGCTCGCCCGCCATCGCGGGGTGGAAAAAGGCGTAGCAGCGGCGGTCTGCATCGAGCCGGTTCTTCAGGTCGCGCCAGCCGCGGATCTCGTGCACCGCTTCGTAACCAACGAGCTTCTCGAGAAGCGAGGCCGGGCTGTTCCAGTCGATGCGGCGCAATTCAAGGAAGCCGACATCGAACCAGGCGGCGAGAAGGCCCCGGAGATCCTCATCGAGGGCGGCGAGCAGAGGATCCTCCTTCGCCCGCGCCATGAGGTCGGCGCGGAGATCGACCAGGAACTTCACGCCCTCGGGAATGGAGGTGAACTGGGTGAGGAGGCGGACGCGCGGCGCCGCAGCGGCGCGGCGCAGCTGCGCGAGCGCCATCGCCCTCTCACCGGTATCGGTCGCAGCGGCGAAGGCAGCACACGCCGCTTGCACGGAGGCGGGGTCGGCATCGAAACCGGCGAGCGTGCGCAAAAAGCCCGTTCGCCCTTCGGCATCCGCCTTGCGATACGCCTGCGCAAGTTGGGCGGAGCGGCCGCGGGCCGAGACCTCGCCGCCCTTCGCTTCGAGGCAGGCGCGCATCTGGGCAGCGACGTCTCCCTGATCCTCCGCCCCGCCGGCCACCGCAGCCCAGGCACCGAGAAGGCGTTTCAGCGCCCGATCAAACAGGCCTTCTTGAACAGTTGCGGCCTCCATCGGGTCTCCCTCCCCGGTTGGTCCCTTCAGTGTACAGCCCAGCGAACACGGGCGGGAGATGGTCGGCCAGGTCCTCGGCGATCAAGTGGGGCCCGGCGCGCTCCGCTGCCCGCGCATGCAGCCAGGCAGCGGCGCAGGCGGCTTCGAAGGCGGGAAGGCCCTGAGCGAGGAGAGCGGCGGCGATTCCTGCGAGCACGTCGCCGGTGCCGCCGGTGGCAAGCCAGGCAGGCGCGGCGGGGTTGATCGCGGCTCGACCATCCGGGCCAGCAATGATGGTGTCGCTGCCCTTGAGGAGAACAACACCATCGAGACGCCGCGCGGCCTCGCGCACCGCAGCGAGACGGTCGGGCCCGGGCGGCCCAAACAGGCGCGCGAACTCGCCCGTGTGCGGAGTGACGATGGCGCTGCCGCGCAAGGCCTCGGGGGTGGTGCGCAGGGCGTCGGCATCGGCGACGAGGGATCGTCCCGCCGCCAGAACGGTGCGCGCGGTCTCTGCCGCGCCCTCTCCTCCCCCCGGCCCGACCAGCCAGACCAGGCGGCGGTCGTCGGCGACCAGGCGCTCGAGCGGGGGTTCAGTCACGATCACGCCGGGCTCTCCCGCCCGGCAGGCGGCCGCCGAGGCGGCGTCGGGTGCGGAGATGGTGACGAGACCCGCACCGGCGCGGCGCGCAGCGTGGGCGGCAAGCCGAGCAGCCCCCGTCATGGCCGGGCCAGCGACGATAGTCACTGTTCCGCGGCTGTACTTGTGGTCGGACGCGCACGGAGGGCTCAGGTGATGTCGCCACAGCACCGGATCGTTGCGGAAGGTTTTCGGCGCGACCCGATCCAGCACATCAGCGTGGATGCCGATCGGCGCACACACCACTTCGCCGCACAGATCCCGCCCCGGCCGGAGTAGGTGGGCCGGCTTGAGGCGAAAGAAGGTGACGGTGAGGACGGCCTGCGGCGCGACGCCGAGCACCTGGCCGGTGTCTCCGGCGACACCAGAGGGAAGGTCGATCGCCACCACTGGGGCAGCGATAGAACGGATCAGTTCGGCCGCCGCCCCCTCAATCGGGCGAGCGAGCCCGGCGCCGAACAGGGCGTCGACCACGAGCCGGCCACCAGCGAGCGCCGCCGGTGCGAACGGGACGAGAGGGCCATGCCAGCGGGCAGCGGCCAGCGCCGCGTCACCGCGCAACCTGTTCCGTTCTCCCCACAGCGCCACCCGCACGGGCCAGCCTGCCTCCTCCAGCCGGCG
>CALBEG010000281.1 GCA_937927455.1 uncultured Elioraea sp.
GAGCGCTGGCGCGCGATTGCGGAGGAACTGGCCGACATCAAGGCCCGGTTCGGCTCAGGCCCCTTGGGCGATCGTCGCACCCGCTTCGCCCAAGCCCCCGCCGCGCGGGCGGAGGTGGTGGTCGAAGCGCTTGCGGTGCGCGAGCCCGTCACCGTCGTCGTCAGCGACAAGGGCTGGGCGCGCGCCCTGAAGGGCCATGCGGTCGACCCGGCCTCGCTGCGCTTCAAGGAAGGCGACCGGCTGCGCTTCCTCATCCCCGCCGAGACCACGGATCGGCTGGTCGCCTTCGCCACCAACGGCCGCTGCTACACGATCCCAGTCGAGAAACTCCCCGGCGGGCGCGGCGACGGCACGCCCATCCGCCTCTTGATCGATCTGCCGAACGAGGCGGAGCTCGTCTCGCTCGCCGTCTTCCGCGAGGGCGAAGCGTGGCTCCTTGCCTCCGCCGCAGGGCGCGGATTCGTCGTCACCGCTGCGGACGCGGTGGCGGCGACACGGTCGGGCAAGCAGGTGCTGGTGCTTGACGAGGGCGAGGAACTGGCCGTCGCAACCGTAATCCCCGAAGGCGCGGACCACCTCGCCACCATCGGCGAGAACCGCAAGCTCCTCATCTTCCCGCTCGACCAGGTGCCGCGGCTGGCCAAGGGGCGCGGCGTAACGCTTCAGAAGTTCAAGGACGGAGGACTTGCCGACGCCAAGGCGTTTCGCCTTGCCGAGGGGCTCGCCCTTCGCCTCGGCGAGAACCGCACGACCGTCAAGGGGGCAGCAGAACTGCGCGACTGGCTTGGCACGCGCGCCCAGGCGGGCCGGCTTGTCTGGCGCGGCTTCCCCTCCTCTGGCCGCTTCGGCTGACGCGCCTGCCTGTCCCACGCCGGCTCAGCCGGTGCTCACCGTCACGCGCGGTGCGATGGGCCGGAGGCCCTTCTCGGCCTCCTCCTCGGTCAGTTCCCGCCACACCCCTCCCCAGAGGATCTCCGAGGGGCGAAAGCGCGCCTTGTAGGCCATTTTGCGGCTCTCGGGCACCCAGTAGCCGAGATACACATAGGGCAGACCGAGCGCGACGGCGCGGCGCACCAGCCAGAGGATCATCCAGGTGCCGAGCGAGCGCTTGGCAAGCGCTGGTTCGAAGAAGGAATAGACGGCCGACAGCCCATCGGAAACGCGGTCGGTCAGGCAGGCGGCGACCAGAGCATCGGCCGGGTCGCGCACCTCGACGATCAGGGTCTCGATCGGCGTGTCCTCGACCATCGCCCGATAGTCGTAGAAGCCCATCGCCGCCATGTCGCCGTCCCCATGGCGGGCGGCCTGGTAGCGCTGGAAGAGGGCGAACTGTTCGGCGGTCGCACGCGGCGGCACCTCGAACCCCTCGAGGTGGGCATTCAGCGCGAGGATGCGACGCTGCGTGCGCGTGGGGCGAAACGCTTGAGCGTCGATGCGAATGGGGATGCAGGCACGACAGCCGGGGCAGACAGGGGCATAGGCGATGTTGTGGCTGCGCCGGAAGCCCGCACGCGAAAGCCGATCATGCAGCGCCTCGGCATCGGCCCCGGTGAGTTCGGTCACGATCTTCCGCTCGCTTCGCCCCGGCAGGTAGGGGCACGGGAGCGCTGCGGTGGTGTAGTAGAACTGCGGCCGGCGAAAGGATTTCTGCAGCATCGCGCTTCGGCTCCCATCGCCCAGCAGTGAAGCGGAAGGGGATGGCGGCGGTCAATCGAGAGCCGGCGGTCTCCGACCGCCGGACTCAGGCACGAGGCGCAAACGCCCGGCCACGGCGGAGGGCTCGCGGGGGATGTTCAGCGTGCCGCCCGCGAGCCAGAGCGGGGCGAGGTCGCGGAAATGGGGGCTTGCCGGATGGCCCGACTGGCCGGGGGCGACGACAAACAGCGACCGGTCGAGATCGTCGAGGTCGTAGACCGCGCGGAAGGAGGCACCGTGGATGTTCTCGAATGCCGCCCGGCCTACACCGCGGAAACCCGCGCGCAGCACGGTCTCGCCATCGCCTGGGGTTTCCATGCGCGCCCCGAAGCGGGGGCCGAGGCCCGGTACGAAGCGTAGCAAAGTGTGGCCGAAGCCAGCAACGTGCGCCTCGCCCCACCGCCACTCCGCCAGGGGGCGTGGACTGAACCGTTCCCTCAGCGCTTCGATTGCCTCCTCCAGAGCCTGCGTGAGCAGAGGGCGGCAAGGATCCTCCCCCGCCCCGCACCAGTGCGCGCCGCGTGTCAGGACGAAGAGTTGGAACTCGGCCGAGGTCTCGCGGAAGGCCTCCGCCTCGCCGCCCAAAGCGCGTTCCGCCACCAGCCGGCCGAAAGCTGCCCGCCAAGCGTGATAAAGGAGGGGTTCGGGACGGTCCGCCCGCATCGCCCCGTCCCAGGACGAGAGAAGCGCATGCGCCTCCCGCGCGAGGGAGGAGCGCGGCTCGGCGCGCAGCATCAGGGGCAACAGGTCGCGCGCTGCGGCCGAGACGATATCGAGCTGGATTGCCGCCATCGCCGCCCGATCCAGAGGGCCAGGGTGCGCATCCAGACGTTCAACGATGCGGCGGAAGCGGAAGTCACCCCACCAGTCGCGCGTGAGCCAGACCGGAAAGTCGTCCGGCACCACGCGGTTGTTGGCGTTGACGAGGCGCCCCGAGGGCGGGTCGACGAAGCGCGGCAAGGCCTCGTAGGGCGCAAATCCCGTCCAGTCGTGGCTGCCGTCCCAGCCAGGGACAGGGAAGGAGCCGTCGCCCGCCCGGCGGAGAGGGATCTTGGCCGGAAGGAACATGCCGATCCGCCCCGCGCGGTCTGCGACCACGATGTTCTGCTGCGGAGCGGCCATCAGGCGCAGCGCGGCCTCAGCCTCCTCGAGGGTGCGTGCGGCATTGAGGCGGTGGATGGCGCTGGCCGAGGCATCGCCCGGCTCAAGCAGGGCCATGCGCACCGCGAGCACGTGGCCCTCTGCGAGGCCTGGGTTGGGGTCGAGATCGGAAATCACAGGCCCATGGCGCGTCTCGCGCACGCGGAGGATGACGTCCTCGCTGAACCGCACGCGGATCCGCTCCTCGCGCACCCGGAACGGGCGCGGTCCATCGGGCGCGAGATAGTGGCCGTCATCCAGAAGCCGTTCGATGAAGACGTCCTGGGTGTCGGAGTGGGTGGTGGTGAACCCCCAGGCGATGTGCCCGTTGTGGCCGAGGATGAGGAAGGGCACGCCCGGCGCGAATCCCCCCGCAAGGCTGAGCCCGGGCGCCTCGACGCGCGCGAGGTGGAACGGACCCGGTGCGATCAGTGCGAGGTGAGGGTCGTTGGCGACCAGCGGCTTGCCGGACGCCGTGTGCCTCCCGTCCACCGCCCAGACGTTGGAGGCGGCAGAAGGGTGTGGCGCGTCCTCGCCAAAGACCGGCAAGGCGGCGAGCACGCGGGCGGCGTGGT
>CALBEG010000282.1 GCA_937927455.1 uncultured Elioraea sp.
GCGTAGGCCTCGTCGCGCTCGATGCCGATGAAGCGGCGATTGAGCCGCCGCGCTACCGCCCCCGTGGTGCCGGTGCCGAAGAACGGATCGAGGATCGTGTCGCCGGGGTTGGTGCAGGCGAGGATGATCCGGTGCAGCAACGCCTCCGGCTTCTGAGTCGGGTGCAGCTTGCGCCCGCCCGCCCCCTTCAGCCGCTCCGCCCCAGTGCAGAGCGGGATCGTCCAGTCGCTCCGCATCTGCACATCATCGTTCAGCGCCTTCATCGCTTCGTAGTTGAAACGGTATCGGGAGTGCCGGTCCCACGCCGCCCAGATCAGCGTCTCGTGCGCGTTGGTGAAGCGGCGGCCGCGGAAGTTCGGCATCGGGTTCGATTTGCGCCAGACGATGTCGTTGAGGATCCAGAAGCCGAGATCCTGCACGATGGCGCCGATGCGGAAGATGTTGTGATAGGTACCGATCAACCAGATGGTCGCATCGCGCCGCATCACGCGCCGGCACTCGGTAAGCCAGGCGCGGGTGAAGGCGTCGTAGGCAGCGAGGTCTGGAAACCGGTCCCACTCCTCGTTCACCCCGTCGACGAGACTGTCGTCGGGACGGCGGAGTTCGTTGCGCAGTTGCAGGTTGTAGGGCGGGTCGGCGAACACGGCATGCACGCAGGCCGGCGGCAGGGAACGCAGCACGGTGATGCAGTCGCCCCTCTGCACGCGATCGAGCGGCAAGTCGAACTGGCGCCCCATCGACGACCGTTCTGATTTCGATGATTCCCCTCGCAAAGTCGCGCATGGTGGAGAGGGGGGGATGCTGCGTCAATGCCGCAAGACCGTTCGCTCCACCGGCGCGAAGCCAGGACGGTGATGGGCTGTGGCACCGAGCCGTGCGAGGGCTGCGCGATGCTCCGCCGTGGGGTAGCCCTGGTTGCGTTCCCAGGCATAGCCAGGGTGGCGCTGCGCGAGCCGCGCCATCAGGCGATCGCGAGTCACCTTGGCGAGAATGGACGCGGCGGCGATGGACAGGCTCGTTGCATCGCCTCGCGGCAGGCAGCGCACCGGGCAGGGAAGATCAGGCGCGACCGTGCCGTCGATCAGTGCGAGATCGGGGCGAAGCGGCAGCCGTGCCACGGCGCGGCGCATCGCAAGCAAGCTCGCGCGAAGGATGTTTAGGCGCGCAATCTCCAAAACGGAGGCGGCGGCGATGGCGAAGGTTACCAGCCCCGTGCTCCGTGCCGCGACCAGGGCGGCGAAGGCGCGCTCGCGCGCGGCCGCAGCGAGCCGCTTGCTATCGTCGATGAGGCGGACAAGCCCATCTTCCGGTTCGCAGAGAAAACAGACTGACGCCGCAACGACAGGGCCGGCGAGAGGGCCTCGGCCAGCCTCATCGACGCCGGCGACAAGCCCGCCCGCCGCGCGTTCGAGCTCGAAACTCGGGCGCGTCCGGCTCAGGCCGCCCCCCGCGCCTCTCTCTCCAGCGCGTCCTTCAATCCAGGTTCGAGCCCGAGACGGTCGGCAAGCGTGTCGAGGAAGGCGCGCTCCGCTGGCTGGTCGGGCACGGCGGCGACCCGCGCGGCGAGCCAAAGCTCCGCCGCCTGCTCCCGCGTGGCGGCGAGACGGGCAAGCGCGGCCGGATCGGCCGGCTCGTGCATGGCGCGGAACAGGAACGCCTTCTCCTCGGCGCCGAGGCCGGAGCGGTCGATCGCCTCGACGATGCGCCGGCTCTCCTCGGCGTCGATGTGCCCATCCGCCTTGGCAGCACCGATCATGGTGCGGATGACGGCGAGCGCGAACGGCTGACCGTCGGCGGCGATGAGCCGTTCGGGAGCGAACCCCTCGGCAGAGGGCGCAGCCGGGGCGGAGGCGGATCTCTGCTCTTGCCAGCTCTGCCAAGCGCGGTAGGCGAGCGCACCGAGCGCGGCAGCACCGCCGTAGCGCGCCACCTTGCCCGCCTTGCCGCCCAACAGGAGGGCGAGCAGCCCTGCCCCTGCAGCAGCCCCTGCCAGTCCGCCCGGCACCCCCGCCTGGCCGAGCCGCTCATGCGCCGCCCCCACTGCACCGGCGGCGCGATCGGCCGTGCCCGCGCCCAGGAAGCGATCCAACAGCGACTTGGCGTCGATCATCCCGCTCTCCCTTGTCGATGCTGCCGTCATGCCAGAAGGGCGGAGACGAAGGAAGCAAGACCCGTCTGGCGGGTGCGCCGCAATCGTTCCGCCGCCAGGATGGCGCGCACGGAAGCGACCGCGAGATCAAAATCACGGTTGACGACAACGTAGTCGTACTCGTCCCAGTGCGCGATCTCGGCCGCGGCCCTGCCCATGCGATGCCGCACCGTCGCCTCGTCGTCGGCACGGCGCGCGCGCAGGCGGCGTTCGAGCTCCGCCAACGAAGGGGGCAGGATGAACACCGAGACCACGTCGCCGGGAAGAGCGGTACGCAGTTGGCGTGTGCCCTGCCAGTCGATGTCGAACAGGAGATCGCGCCCCGCCGCGAGCGCGGCTTCAACAGGCGCGCGCGGCGTGCCGTAGCGCGCGCCGAACACTTCGGCATGTTCGATCAGTTCGCCGCCCCGCACCGCTTCGTCGAAGCGCGCGTCGGAGACGAAGTGATAATCCCTGCCATCGATCTCGCCCTCCCGAGCAGGCCGCGTGGTCAGAGAAATGGAAAGGCCGAGATTGGGGTCGGTGACGCGCAGTGCGCGTCCGATCGAGGTCTTGCCCCCGCCCGAGGGCGAGGAGAGGACGAGCAGAATTCCTCGCCGCGCGATCTCATTCGACATTCTGCACCTGTTCGCGCAACTGCTCGATCGCGGCCTTCAGCGCAAGCCCCGTGGCGGTGAGCGTGGTGGAGGCCGATTTGGCGCAGAGCGTGTTCGCCTCGCGCGCGAACTCCTGAGCAAGGAAATCGAGCCGCCGCCCGATCGCCACCCCTTCCGCTAGCAAGGCGCGCGCAGCTGCGACATGGGCGCGCAGCCGTTCGATCTCCTCGCGCACGTCGGCACGCGACGCGACCAGGGCGACCTCCTGGGCGAGACGCTCCTCAGGCAGAGCCGGTGCTTCGGCCAGCAGGGAGCGCAGCGTGTCGCGAAGCCGCGCCTGGATCGCCTCAGGCTGGAGGGCGGCGTCCTGCGCCGCCCGTTCCGTCAGCGACTCGATCTCGCCGAGGATGGCGGCGAGGCTGACGCCAAGGCGCGCGCCTTCCGCGCGGCGGCAGGAAACGAGCGCGTCGAGGGCGCGGTCGAAGGAGGCCCTGAGGGCGGCATGCAGGGCGGATGTCTTCGCCTCATCCTCCTCCGCCGGGGCGCGCAGAACCCCCGGCAGGGCAAGCACGGCTTCCGGCGCGACCGCGGCGGTGGTGCGCAGCCTGAGCCGGATCCGCTCGATGAGGGCAAGTGCGAAGTCGAGTGCCGCCTCATCCAGCACGGGGCGCGCGGCCTCAGGCGTGCGGGAGAGGGAGAGGGTGGCGGTCAGCGAGCCGCGGCGAAGGGCGCGCGCGGCGGCCTCGCGCAAACCGGGTTCGAGCGAATCGAACCCAGACGGCAGGCGGAAGCGCAGGTCGAGACCCCGGCCGTTGACGGAACGGATCTCCCAGGCGAACTCCACCCCGTCATGCGCGGCGCGGTCGCGCGCGAAGCCGGTCATCGAGGCGAGCGAGGGGAAGAGGCTCATGGGATGGCGCGTTGTAGCGGCCGCAGCGGCCGAGGGGAAGCGATGAGCCGGTTCCGCCGCGCGGCGATCACTGGCGCCTCCTCGGGGCTTGGGCGCGCGCTTGCCGTTGCGCTGGCCGCACCCGATGCGGTTCTGCATCTTTCCGGTCGCGATCCGGAAAGACTTGCCGAGACAGGTTTTCTCGTGCGTGCCCGCGGCGCCGAGGCAACCGAAACCGTGCTCGACGTGCGGGAGGCGGCGGCGGTCGCGGGCTGGATCGCACAGGCGGGCCCTCTCGATCTCGTCATCGCCAACGCGGGTGTGTCAGGGGGGACGGCAGGTGGCGCGGCGGAGAGTGCCGCCCAGATCCGCACCATCGTCGCGACGAACGTCGATGGCGCGATCAACACGGTCCTGCCGGCGATCGACGTGATGCGCAGCCAGGCCGCGCAGACCGACGGCGTGCGCGGGCGCATCGCGGTCATCGCCTCCATCGCCGCGTTCGTGCCGGCACCCGGCGCGCCGACCTACTGCGCGTCGAAAGCCTTTGCGGATGCCTGGACAGTCGCCACCGCAGAGACCCTCTCGCGCGAGGGCATCCTCCTCACCTCCGTCTGCCCCGGATATGTCGCGACCCCGATGACCGCCGGCAACCGCTTCCCGATGCCCGGTTTGATGTCGGCCGACCGTGCGGCGGCGATCATCCTGCGCGGGATCGCGCGCGGGCGACGTCGCATCGTCTTTCCCTGGTGGGTCGGACTGGCAGCGCGCATGACGGGGCTTCTTCCCGCGCGCTTCGCGACGGCGCTGGTCGGCCGGGCCGAGGGCAAGGCGCAGCTCGATCCGACGCACTGACGTTACGGTGCCGTTCCTGTACTGCCGAAGCCGCCCGCACCGCGCGCCGTCTCGTCGAGCAGCTCGCACTCACCCCAGGCGATGCGCTCGAAGCGGGCGATGACGAGCTGGGCGATGCGCATGCCGCGCGTGATGGTGAAGGGCTCACGGCCGGCGTTGAGC
>CALBEG010000283.1 GCA_937927455.1 uncultured Elioraea sp.
GGTGTTTGCCTATCACGTGCGCGATCCCGAACGCTACGGTGTCGTGACGTTCGATTCTGCCTGGCGCCCAGTGGCGATCGAGGAGAAGCCCCGCGAGCCGAAGTCGAACTGGGCGGTGACGGGGCTTTACTTCTACGATGCTGATGTGTGCGACGTCGCCGCCGCCATCCGCCCCTCTGCGCGCGGCGAGCGCGAGATCACCGACGTCAACCAGATTTATCTCGAGCGAGGGCTGCTTTCGGTCGAACGCTTGGGCCGCGGCTATGCCTGGCTCGATACCGGCACGCCGGAGAGCCTGATCGAGGCGGCCGAATTCATCCGCTCGCTCGAACTGCGCCAGGGGCTGAAGGTGGCCTGCCCGGAGGAGATCGCCTGGCGCATGGGTTACATTGGCGCCGATGCGCTGGCCCGTGCGGCAGACCGGCTCGGGCGGTCGGCCTATGGCGGCTACCTCCGGCGGCTCCTCGAGGAGGAGCCGGCCCCGGCCGGCCCGGCTTGACCGGCCGCACCGCCGCTGCCAACTCTCGCATGGCTGCGGTGAAGCGTCCGCCTGCACGCCTGCCCGCCGCCGCCGGCAGCGGAGGAGACCGCGATGTTCATTGAGACCGAGGCCACGCCCAATCCGGCCACGCTGAAGTTCCTGCCCGGGCGCACGGTGATGCCCTCGGGCACCGCCGATTTTGCGTCGCCCGAAGCGGCGGTCGGTTCGCCCCTTGCGCGCGCCCTGTTCGCGTTGCCTGAGGTGACGCGCGTCTTCCTCGGCGCCGACTTCGTCACCGTCACCAAGAGCCATGAGGCAGACTGGTCCTTGCTCAAGCCGCGCGTGCTCGGCGCTTTGATGGACCATTTCCTCTCCGGCCTTCCCGTCATCGAGGGCGAAGGCGAAGAGGAGGAGGCGCTCGATGTCGACCCCGAGGATGCCGAGATCGTCTCCCAGATCCGCGAGCTGATCGACACCCGGGTGCGGCCCGCCGTGGCGATGGATGGCGGCGACATTGTGTTCCGCGGCTTCCGCGACGGAATCGTCAAGCTGCGGCTGCAGGGCGCCTGCTCCGGTTGCCCCTCCTCGCGCGCGACCCTGAAGCATGGCATCGAGAACATGCTCAAGCATTACGTGCCCGAGGTGGTGGCCGTGCAGGCCGTGGAGTGAGGCTTGCGGCTCGACCCCCTCTCTCTCGACCGACTGTTCCGCACCGCGCGCACGCCTCCCGCCTTCCGCCCCGAACCGGTCTCGGACGAGACCCTGCGCGAGCTGTGGGAGCTCGTGCGGTGGGGGCCGACCTCGGGCAACTGCCAGCCGGCACGGGTTGTGTTCCTCCGTTCCGCCGAGGCCAAGGAGAGGCTTCGCCCCGCCCTTTCGCCAGGCAACGTGGCGAAGGTGATGGGCGCGCCGGTGACCGCCATCCTCGGCTATGATCGGGCGTTCCACGACCTGTTGCCGCGGCTTTGGCCTCGGGGTGACGTGCGCTCCTGGTACCAGGCGGATCCGCGGCTTCGGGACGAGACGGCGTTCCGCAACGGCACGCTTCAGGCCGGCTACTTCATCCTCGCCGCCCGCGCCTTGGGCCTGGATTGCGCGCCGATGAGCGGCTTCGATCCTGAGGCGGTAGACCGCGCGTTTTTCGCCGGCACCACCATTCGCGCCAACCTGCTCGCTGCCCTAGGCCATGGGGCGTTCGATCGCGTCCGCCCGCGCGACCCGCGGCTTGCATTCGACGAGGCTTGCTGCGTGCTGTGACGGGCGATCCCTTGCCCTGCCCCATCGATCCCCGCGCCATCCTCGCCCTCGATTCCTCGGCTGCCCGAGTCTCGGCCGCGTTCGGCGAGCGCGTGGCCGAACAGCCGGCCGAGCGCGACCAGGCAGCCCTTCTTGTCCGCCTCGCCGCTGCGGTGCTGGAGGGCGGGCGGCCGGTGGCGGTGGCGGCGACGGTGGGGCCGGGCTCGTTCACCGGCATCCGCGCCGCGCTCGCGCTCGCCGAAGGTCTGGCGATGGGCTTCGGCGCGCCGGCGGTCGGCGTCTCCACGGCGGAAGCATTGGCGGCGGAGGCGGGCGAGGGCCGGGTTCTGGTTGCGATCGACTCCCGGCGCGGCCACGCCTTCCTGGCCGGTTTCCTGGTGCGGGAGGGGATCCCGGAGGAGATCCTGCCGCCTGTCG
This sequence comes from uncultured Elioraea sp., assembly GCA_937927455.1. GTDB lineage: Bacteria > Pseudomonadota > Alphaproteobacteria > Acetobacterales > Acetobacteraceae > Elioraea. The sequence goes on from CALBEG010000283.1 coordinate 2,156, forward strand.
TCTGGCGCCCGGGCGAGGCGCTGCCGGCAGGCGGATGGGGCGTCGTCGTCGGCGATGCGGCAGCGCTCCTCGACCCCGCCGCCGCGCCGTCCTGGCCGCATGCCAGGGCGGTCGCCTCCGTCGCCGCCGCCCGCCTCGCGGGCAGGATTACGCCGCGGCCGTTCGCGCCCCTCTATGTCGATCCGCCAGCCGTGCGCGCTCCGCCTGGCGTGGCGGTCGCGTGGTGATCCGCGCCCTCGCCCCCTCCGATTCCCCTCTGCTCGCCGCCCTCCATGCCGCCGCCCTCCCGCCCGGAGAGGCTTGGGGCGAAGACGCGTTCGCGCGGCTGGTTGCCTTGCCGGGTGCGGTCGGGGTGCTGGCGGCGGAAGGCGCCGTGCCGGTCGGCTTCGTGTTGGCCCGGCGTGCGGCGGACGAGGCTGAGATTCTCGCCTTTGCCGTGCTGCCGGAGCGGCGACGGCGCGGGATTGGCCGCGCTTTGCTCGACGCCTGTCTGGAGGTGCTGGCAGGGCAGGGTGTTGGGCGGGTCTTTCTTGAGGTCGCCGCCGACAACGCTGGCGCGCGCGCCCTCTATGGCGCTGCGGGCTTCGTGTCCGCCGGGCTGCGCCGCGACTATTACGGGGCGGGCCGCGACGCGCTCCTGCTCGTGCGCGCGCTCAGCCCGCCTTGCGAAGGGTGACGAGCCAGACGTCGGCGGCTGAGGTGTCGCTTTGGCGTTCCGGCTCTGTGGCCAGCACGGCGTGGCCGAGGGCGACGGCACTGCGCGGAACGTTGGTGAGCGGCTCCTTTCCTTTGAGCCGCACGGTGAGAACGGCGCCGGCAGGCAGGCGGTCGAGCATGAGCCGGGTGCGGACGAAGGTCATCGGGCAAGTCTCGCCAGTGATGTCCAGAAAGTAGTCGGTGTCATGCTTTTGATCGCGCATGGCTGCCTCGCCGTCACCGAAGAAATGTGGTCACATCACGTGTGATCGTTGCGCCTGTCGCGAGAAATGATTATATGCGAGGCGAGACACCACTGAAAGGCGAGATCGACTCGATGCAGGACCAGCAGGCTGATGCCAACATCCTCGAACTCACGGCGGAGATCGTATCCGCGCATGTGAGCAACAACAGCGTGCCTTTGGCGGAGCTGCCAGGGCTGATCCAGGAGGTTTACAAGACACTGTCTGCGGTGGGCCGCGGCGCCCTGTCGCCGGAAAAGCCGCAGCCGGCTGTTCCGGTGAAGAAATCCGTCTTTCCTGACTATATCATTTGTCTGGAGGATGGAAAGAAGCTGAAGATGCTGAAGCGGCATTTGAAGACGGTCTACAACATGACGCCCGAACAATATCGGGAACGCTGGGGGCTGCCACCGGACTATCCGATGGTCGCGCCCAACTACGCCCAGCGCCGTTCGGAACTCGCGAAGAGGATCGGCCTCGGCACCAAGCCGCGCGCTGGTGAGTCCGGAAAGACCGACGGCTGAGCCTTCGGTCGGCGGGGGCCGGGGGGCGCGACCGCGGCGTCCGCCTCTGCTATAGCTGTCGGGGCGGGGCGCGAGACGGTCCCGCGCGCAGACGGCCGAGAGGAAGGACGGGCGGATGGAGAGCCGCATCGAGCGGATGTGCATCGAGGCCGGCCTGAAAATGACCGGGCAGCGGCGTGTGATCGCGCGCGTTCTGTCCGAGGCGACCGACCATCCGGATGTGGAGGAACTCTACCGCCGCGCCTCGGCGATCGACCCGAACGTCTCCATCGCCACGGTCTACCGCACCGTCCGCCTGCTCGAAGAGAAGGGCATCCTGGAACGGCGTGACTTCGGCGAAGGGCGCGCCCGTTACGACCCGGCAGATCGCGGCCATCATCACCACCTGATCGACGTCGACACAGGCAAGGTGATCGAGTTCTCAGACGAAGCGTTCGAGGAGGTGGCGCGCGCCATCGCCGAACGGCTCGGCTACACGCTGGTCAGTCAGCGGCTCGAGTTGTTCGGCCGGCGTGTGGCCGCAGCCGAGACACCTGCGCCACGGCCAGCAGGGGTGGCGCATCGGCCCGGCGAGGCGGGCGGGAGCCCGTCGCCTCGGCCGCGCGCCCGCCACCGCGCCTCGCCAGGGCTCGGCCGTCGATGACCAAACCCGCACCTCGTCCGCCGGCGAACACGCCCTTGCCCGACGGTGCCGGGTTCGGCGAACTGCGCGCTGGGCCGCTCGGTGTCCGTCTGGCCCAGGAGCCGTGGGAACTCGAAGCCGCGCAGGCGCTGCGCTATCGGGTCTTCTACCAGGAGATGGGGGCGACACCCACCGCCGAGATGGCCGCCACCTGCCGGGACACGGACCGTTTCGACGCAGTTGCCGACCATCTTCTCGTCATCGACCATGCGCTGGGCGAGGGGCCGGAGAGCGTGGTCGGCACCTACCGCCTCATCCGCCGCCCTGCCGCGGCCAAGGCGGGCGGTTTCTATTCCGCCCAGGAATACGACATCGCCTGCATCGAGGCCGTTCCGGGCGAGATCCTGGAACTCGGGCGCTCCTGCGTCGATGCGGGCTACCGCACCCGCCCCACTTTGCAGCTCCTGTGGCAGGGGATTGCGGCCTACGTGTTCCGCCACCGCATCGACCTGATGTTCGGTTGCGCCTCCCTGCACGGCACCGACCCCGACGCGCTCGCCGCCCCCCTGACCTGGCTCTGGCACAACCACCTCGCCCCGCCCGCGCTTCGCCCGCGGGCGCTCGCGGATCGCTATGTCGAGATGCGGCGAATGGATCCGGGGCAGATCGACGTGCGCGCCGTGCTCAACGACCTGCCGCCTCTGATCAAGGGCTATCTGCGCCTGGGCGGCTTCGTCGGCGACGGAGCGGTGATCGACGCGCAGTTCAACACCACCGACGTCTGCGTGGTGGTGAAGACCGACCTCGTCACCGACAAATACTACCGGCACTACGAACGGCGCCTGCGCGACGCACTCGATGCCGAGCCCAGGGCCCCCGCCACCCCGGCGCCTGCGGAAACCGACTGAACCCCGCGCGTTTAACCTTCTGTTCGTCACTATTCCCTACGCTTTCACTCGGTCTCTCGCGGCGGGCCGTGGCGGAGGCTGCTCCTGCGCGCGAGAGAGAGAGGAAAGCGCTCAGGAATGGCTCTTGCTCGTCAGGAGGCGGAGGACGGTGTCGCCGGCGAGGGGCTCTCTCCCCTGGTGCTGTTCGCCGCGATCGAGGCGTGTCCGGTCAACATCACCATCGCCGACCTTTCGCGCCGGGACGCGCCGCTCTTTTTCGTCAATCGCGCCTTCTGCGACACCACCGGCTACGCGCGCGAGGAGGTGATCGGGCGGAACTGTCGCTTCCTGCAGGGCGAGGGAACGGACGAAGAGGCGGTCGCGCGGATGCGGCGCGCGATCGCGGACCGGCGGCCACTCACCGTCGAGCTCGTCAACTACCGCCGCTGCGGCATGGCCTTCCTCAACCGGGTCGAACTCGCCCCCGTGCGCGATCCTGCCCGCGGCATCGACGCCTGCATCGGCATCCAGCGCGACATCACCGCCTTTCGCGCCCAGGAGGCCAGCCGCCAGCAGCGCGAGAAGCTCGAGGCGATCGGCCGGCTTGCATCCGGGCTTGCCCACGAACTCAACAATCTGCTGCAGCCGATCGTGCTCAACGCCGCTCTGCTGGCCGAAGGCAGGCTCGGGGCGGAGGACCAGCGCGAGGAGGCGCTGGCGGACATGCTGGGGTGCGCGCGGGCGGCCCGGGCGTTGACCGGTCGGGTCCTGCAGTTCGCCCGCCGCAGCGCCGAGGAGGCGCGGGCGGAGCCTGCATCGCAGCGCCTCGGCGAGGCGGTACGGGTCGCCTCCGCGCTCCTGCCCCCTGGCGTGCGGCTTGTGCTGCGCGGTCTCGAAGGGCTTGAGGGGCCCTGCCCTGTCGCGCTTGGCGAACTGGTCCAGGTGTTCGGCAACCTCTTCAAGAACGCAGCCGAGGCCATGGCGGGCGATGGCATGATTGAGGTCGAGGCGGTCGACGATGGCGAGGCCGTGCGGGTGCGCGTCACCGACAGCGGCCCCGGCATCGATCCTGCCTGCGCGGCGCGCGTCTTCGAGCCGTTCTTCACCACCAAGCCGCCGGGGGAGGGAACGGGGCTCGGCCTCGCCTGCGTCTGGGGCCTGGTGCGCGGCTGGGGCGGCAGCATCGTGCTGGACACTAAGCCGGGGCCAGGGGCGAGCTTCGTCGTCACCATTCCGGTCCGTGCCATCGATCCTGTGCATGGAGGTCCTTGAGCCATGGCCGACATTCTTCTGATCGACGACATGCCCGCGGTGCGACGGTCGATCGCTGCCGTGTTGCGCGGGGCTGGGCACGCGGTGACGGAGGCCGACGACGGCGAGGCGGGCCTTGCGCTCGCGCAAAGCCGCCGCTTCGACCTCGTGGTGACCGACATCTTGATGCCGAAGCGCGACGGCACCGCCGTCGTCATGGCCCTGGCGGAGGCGCCGGCGCGGCCGAAGCTGCTCGCCATCTCGGGGGGATCGGGGGCTCTGTCCGAGACGGACGCGCTCCGGCTCGCTTCGCTGAAGGCCGACGCCACTCTGGCCAAGCCGTTCGAGAACACCGACCTGCTCGCGGTGGTCGACCGACTGGTCGGCACGATGCGGGAGGGTCGCTGAGATGCGCCGCTTCCGTGATCTGCCGATCGGCGTGCGCGTCGCGGCCGGGGTCGCAGTGCCGCTTCTCGTCGCGCTGCGCACCGAACAGAACCGCATCCGCGACGCGGTGCTGCGCGCGGGCGGCAGCGAGCTGCGCCAGCTC
>CALBEG010000284.1 GCA_937927455.1 uncultured Elioraea sp.
GGCTGAGGCGACATGATCGCCGACCGGCAGCATGGCGATCGTGTAGCCGTGCGCGTACCACTCTGTCGCCACCCGACCATTCGGCCGCTCGTGCTCCACGCGGGCAACGATCATGGTCTTGCCGAAGTCGAGCCGATCGGCAGCGATCCCGGCGCGCCCCCGAAGCCTGGAGAAGCGCGTGTCGGCGGCAACGATCAGGCGGGCGCTGATCGCGCTGCCATCATCGAGCTCAAGCCGCGCATCGCGGCTGCTAAGCTCGAGCCCCACCGCGGTGCGACCATAGAGAAACCGCGCCTCGCCCCGTTCGGCCACCGTCTCGTACAGGCTTCGGCGGATGGCATGGTTGGGCACGAACCACCCAAGCGGCTCTCCCGCCCGTTCGGGCGCCGACAAGCGAAGTGTCAGCGGCATGTGCCCGTTCAGCACCCGCGCCTCGCTGAGCGGCGCAATCTCCTCGGCGCGGAGCCGCCCCCAAGCGCCGAGCTTGCTCAGCATCGCCCGCGAAGCGTGGTTGAGCGCGATCTCGCGCCCGTCGAAGGGCGGCCTTGCAAGCACTGCCTCAGCCGATCGTTCGACCAGCACGACCCCGAGCCCACTGCCGGCGAGACAGGCGGCAAGCGACAGCCCGGCAGGACCCGCTCCGACGATCGCCACATCCGTCCGCATGCTCGCTTCTCCTCGTCTCACGGCCCCGGCAGTGATCCCGCTTACCTCGGCATCCCCGCCGGCGATGCAAGCACGTCGTCCGGCCCCTCTTGCACAACCGCCTGCGCCAGCCGATGGCGCCGCAGCAGCACCAGCCCGAACGCCCCTGAGGCGACGAACAGCGCCACTCCAAGCGCGATCTGCACCGCGCCATCGACCCTGACGCCCTTTCCCAAAAGGGCAAAGACCAGCGTCTGCGGCATATAGCCAAGCGCCGAGGCGGCGAGGAAGGGGAGAGCGGGAATTCCCGACAGTCCGGCAAGCAGGTTGAGCGCCAAATTGTTGCCGACGGGCAGCAGGCGCAGGGTCAGGGTAGCGGTGAACGGATTGTCGGCGAGGAACCGGTCGAGCCGGGCGAAGCCGCCCTTGAGCCGCTGCTGCGCCCACTCCCGCCCGATCGCGCGGGCATAGAAGAAGCTCGCTGCCGCGCCGAGCAGCATCGCGAGAAGCGCAAGCTGGGCGCCGATGAGAGCGCCGAAGGCGGTGCCGCCGGCGAAGGCGACCACTTGGCGCGGCACGCCGACGGCGCAGGCGGCCGCACCAAGCGCGACAAAGGTGAACCCGCGCGGCAGATCCCAAAACCCGAGTACGCGATCGAGCACTCCCGGTTCGAGCAAGCCCCGCGCTTGCCCCTCACGCAGCGCCACACCCGCCAGAACAAGCCCGGCCGCGAGCAGCGCGGGCTTCCAGAGGCGAAGGAGAACCGACCTCACGCTTGCTCAGGCCCCGGCAACACCTCGACCTCGGGTCGCTTGCCCCGCCGCTGCAGCCACATCACGCCGATCAGGTCGAACAGTGCGACCGAGGCGCGGTCGAACACGCCGTAGTTCGAGCGACCGCGCACCCGCGGACGATGGTTCACCGGCACGCTGAGCACGCGCCCGCCCGAGCGCAGGAACAGGGCGGGCAAAAAGCGGTGCATGTGGTCGAAGCGCGGGAGGTCGAGGAAGTCGGCGCGGCGGAACACCTTCAGCCCGCAGCCGGTGTCGGGTGTCGCATCGCCGAGCAGACGCGCCCGCACGCCATTGGCAAGCCAGCTGACGATTCGCTTGACCCGCGTGTCCTTGCGGCTGACGCGATGCCCGGCGATCAGCAGCGGCAACGGGTCCCGCTTTGCTTCCGCGAGCGCGAGAGCAAACAGGCGGGGGATGTCGGCAGGGTCGTTCTGGCCGTCTCCGTCCAGGGTGGCGATCCATACACCGCGCGCGGCTTTCACCCCGGTGATGATGGCCGCACTCTGGCCGCAGGAGAAGCGATGGCGCCGGCGCACAAGGTCGCCCATCGCAGCTTCACGCGCGAGCTCCGCCGCGGTCTCGTCGGTTGACCCGTCATCCACGTAGACGATTTCATAGGGCCCGAGGCTGGCGACGGCAGCGCGGATCTCCGCAATCAGAGGCGCGATGTTCGGGCCCTCGTTGCGGACCGGCACCACGACGGACAGGAGCGGAGGCGCGCCTGCCGCGCCCGCCACGGCAGGATCTCCGCTGACGGTCGGGTGTCGGTGGTCGCTGGGTGCAGCCGGGGACAACGTGTCGGGCATCGGTGCGCGCCGCACGGCGAGAGGCGTGGGCCGATGGGCGCGACGCTTGCGTCCTGGCGCAAAACGGCCATACCAGAGTGGACGGGAGGCGACAAGACGGCGCCTCCCGCTGGATGCCTGGCCTGCGACCCTCAGGCGCGGCACATCGGCACGGCCAAGGATGCGCGCATGCCTTTTGACACGACGGCAACACCCCTCGCCAGCCCGCGCGCGACCGAGACGGGCTCACGAGCCGACCGCGCCGTCGGCCTCTGGCTGCTGACGGTCGCGGCGATGGTGCTGGTGATGGTCGCCCTCGGCGGCGCAACGAGGCTTACCGGCTCGGGCCTCTCCATCATGGAGTGGAGGCCATTCACCGGCTGGCTGCCGCCCCTGTCCGAGGCCGAGTGGCAGCGGCTGTTCGACCTCTACCGCACCATCCCGCAATACCGCCTGGTCAACCAGGGGTTCGGCCTAGAGGGGTTCAAGCAGATCTTCTGGCTCGAATACCTGCACCGTGTCTGGGGTCAGCTGATCGGCGTGGCCTTCGCGGGCGGGCTTATCTGGCTCTGGGCCACTGGGCGGATCCGCCGCGCCCTCCTGCCGCAGCTTCTGCTCCTTTTCGCCCTCGGCGGGCTGCAGGGGTTTCTCGGCTGGTTCATGGTCGCCTCGGGGTTCTTCGACCACCGCACCGCCGTCTCGCCCTACCGGCTGGTGATCCACCTCGGTATGGCGTTCCTCATTTTCGCTCTGTTGCTGGCGACCGCGCTGCGCTTGCTTCGCCCCGCGCCGGCGGCGGCAGCCGACCCCTGGCTCAGGCGCGGCACCGTCGCGGTCGGCGCGCTTGCGATCCTGACGATGCTGGCGGGGGGCTTCGTCGCCGGCACGCGCGCCGGGTTTACCTACAACACCTTCCCGCTGATGGACGGCCGAGTGGTGCCGGCGGGATATGGCGATCTCTCGCCCTGGCTTCTCAACCTGACCGAAAACCTCGCTGCGGTGCAGTTCAATCACCGCCTGCTCGCGACCCTCACCCTGCTCGCAGCCATCGCCCTCGCCTGGCACGCCATACGCCGTTCGGGGCCGGAGGGGCGCGGCGCGGTGGTCGCATTCGCCATCCTGGTCGCGGCGCAGTACTGTCTGGGTGTGATGACCCTGCTCTGGGTTGTGCCGGTCGGTCTCGGCACCCTGCATCAGACGATGGCCGTGCTCGTCCTAGCCGGCTTCGTCAACGCCCTCGACCGACTGGGTGGCAGGCGGTGCGAGGCGGTGTGAGCGACGAGGACTCTGCCCGCCTCAAGGCCGAACTGGCCGCCCTGCAGAACGCCTTCGAAGCGCTCGCCGAGCGCGAGCGCCGCCTACTCGACTTCACCGAGGCGTCGGGCGATTGGTTTTGGGAACAGGACGAGAGGCTCCGATTCACCTTCGTCTCCGTGCGTGAGCCGAGCCATCGGGAGCGCGTTCTCACCCAGCGTCCTTCCGACCCGCTTCTTGGGCGCACGCGCGAGGACCATGCCCTGCGCGAACCTGGAGACGAGGAGGCTTGGGCGGCGCATCTGGCCGATCTCGCTGCGCGCCGCCCGTTCCGCGACTTCGTCTATCGCGCCAAGGCCACCCAAGGGCCGATCTGGGTGCGCGTCAGCGGCGTGCCGGTGTTCGGCCGCGACGGCCGCTTCCGCGGCTACCGCGGGGTGGCGCGCGAGGTCACGGCCGAGGTCGAGGCGGCGCGCGCCTCGGCCCGCGCCGAGCGTCTCTTTCGCGACACGCTTGACCGGCTCCCCGTCGGCATCCGCGTGTTCGACGCCGAGGAGCGTCTGATCTGGGCCAATCGCGCTTACGCCCTGGACGCTGGGCTCGACCCCGATCGGCTTCGGCCGGGCCTGCCCTTGGCCGAACTGCTCCGTCTTCTCGTCGCCGCTGGCTGGTATGGTGACGTGGCGGACGCCGAGGCCGCGGTGGTCGCACGCCTCGCCATCGATCGCTCGCACCCGCTGCGCTGGACGAGACGACATCCGGCATCGGGTCGGACCTTCGAGATACGCAGCGAGCCGATCCCCGGCGGCGGCCATGTCGTCTGTTCGGTCGACGTCACGTCGATCGTCGAGGCCGAAGCGCAGGCGCGGCGTGAGGCGGAGCGGCTGGATACGGTGCTGTCGCGCCTCGGCACCGGCGTCTGCGTGTTCGGGCCCAACCATCGCGTCGTGCTCGCCAACGACCGCTACGCCCACCTCGTCGGCCTGCCGTCCGGCTTCCTCAAGCCCGGTGTAAGGTTCGCCGAGCTGCTGGCTGAGCTGAAGGAACGCGGCGAATTCTCGAACCTGGACGACCCCGATGCCTACGTCGCCGACCTGTTGGCCGCGGATCGATCGGTGCCCCGCACGCGCCGGCGTCGGCGTCCCGACGGCACCGTGCTCGACCTCGCCTCCGTCCCCCTCCCCGACGGCGGGTTCATGGTTTCCGCCAACGACGTCACCGCCCTGGCTGAAGCCGAGGCCAAGGCCAAGTCAAGGGCGGATCTGCTCCAGGCGATCTTGAGTGCGCTGCCGCACGGTGTTGCCGTCTACGGCCCCGACCGGCGCCTTGCCATGGTCAACCCTGCCTACGGGCAGATCATGGCCGGCGCACCAATCAGCGTGGGCGAAAGCGTGGCCGAGATCATCCGTCGCCGCGCCGAGGCCGGCGAATACGGGCCAGGCGAGGTGGAGGACATCATTCGGCGCGAACTCGGCCGCGATCTTACCCGCTCGCAGCGTCGCCGCCGGGTGCGGCCGAACGGCACGGCAATCGATGTCCGGTCCGCCCCGTTGCCCGATGGTGGCCACATCTCGGTGGTTACCGACATCACCCCCGTCGTCGAGGCCGAGGCCGAGGCCATGCGCCGCGCGGCTGTGCTCGACACGATGCTCGAGCACATTCGCCACGGCATCTGCCTGTTCGACCGCGATCGCCGGATCGTCGCTGCCAACCGCGCTGCCGCCGAGCTCCTCGGCCGCTCGCCAGATCTCCTTCGCCCGGGCCGCACGCTCGACGAACTCGCCCTCCTCCTCGACACCCGCGAGGCGCAGCGCGGCCCATCGGACGGATCGCTGCTCACCCCCGATCCCTCCGTCCCCACCGTCACCTGGCATCACCGGCCGGATGGGCGGATGCTCGAGCTGCGCTCGGACCCCACTCCCGAGGGCGGTTTCGTGCTGACCTGGACCGACGTGACGGATCAGAAGGCGGCGGAGAGCGCGCTGCGCCGCGCGGCTGAGGAGGCGGAGGCGGCAAGCCGCGCGAAAAGTCAGTTCCTCGCCGCCATGAGCCACGAACTGCGCACCCCGCTCAATGCGGTGATCGGCTTCTCCGAAGCACTGGCCCACCACTCGGTGCGCACAGATCCGCATCGGATCGAGGAATATGCAGCCGCGATCAACGAGGCAGGCAGGCACCTGCTCGCTCTGATCAACGACATTCTCGACGTTGCCTGCATCGAGGCCGGCAGGCTAGCCATCGCCGAGGACACGGTCGACCTCGCCCGCGTCGCCGAAGCCGCCCTTCGCCTTCTCGAGCCCGCCGCGCGAACAGCCAAGGTGGCGCTCACGCTCGCCTTCGGATGCGCTCTGCCGCCTGTGCGCGGCGATGAACGAAGGCTGCGCCAGATTCTGCTCAATCTCCTGTCCAACGCGGTGAAGTTCACGCACGCCGGAGGATCCGTACGGGTGGAGGGCGATATTCTGGACGATGGCGGCATCGAACTGCGCGTCATCGACACCGGAATCGGGATCGCCAAGGCCGACCTCGAACGCATCTTCCAGCCTTTCACCCAGGTCGATTCCTCCCTCGCCCGCCGCTACCCCGGTTCGGGGCTCGGCTTGTTCCTCTCGCGCGCTCTGATCGCGGCGCATGGCGGAACACTCCACCTCGAGAGCGAGCCTGGGCGCGGCACGAAGGCCGTGCTGCGGCTGCCGCCCGATCGCGTGATCAGCGAGCCGACCGCACCGTTCGTGCGCGCCGAACGGGGCGGCTGAGGGTGAGCAGGCTCAGAGCGCGGCCTCAGCGAACACCCTGGTGACATCGCCGCCCCAGGCCTCGGCGCAGCGTGCCAGCCAATGGTCTGCCTGGGTGCGGCCGGTGGCGACGATTTGCTCCAAGGGTGCAAGATAGGCCTCCTCGCCAAGGCCCCGCGCGCGCAGGCCGCGGTGCGCGATCGCCACCATCTCGCGGGCGAGCCAGCGCACGGTGGTGTCGCAGAACGGGGCGTCGAGGCCGAGGCGCGGCACCTCGCGGTGCAGGGTCTGCCAGTCGCGGCAGGGATGGTCGCGAATCAGCGCCGCCGCCTCGCCCTGGGCGCCGCGGTCGTAGAGCAGGCCGACCCAGAGTGCAGGCAGGGCGAGCGTCATCGCCGGCGAACCCGCGTCCGCCCCGCGCATCTCGAGGTAGCGCTTCAGCCGAACCTCGGTGAAGACGGTGGTCAGGTGGTCGGCGAAATCGCCCAGCGTCGGCACCGCCCCATCCGTTTCGGCGGCAAGACGCCCCGCCATGAAATCGCGGAAGCTCCGCCCGGCGAGGTCGAAATAGCGGCCCTGCCTCTGCACGAAATACATCGGCACATCGAGCGCCCACTCGACCCAGCGTTCGTAGCCGAAGCCTTCCTCGAAGACGACGGAGGGGATGCCGCACCGATCCGCGTCCGTATCGGTCCAGACCTGGGCGCGATAGCTCCGGTAGCCGTTGGGCTTGCCCTCGCAAAAGGGGGAGTTGGCGAACAGGGCCACCGCCACCGGTTGCAGGGCGAGCCCGATGCGGAACTTCTCCACCATGTCCGCTTCGTTCTCGGCATCCAGGTTCACCTGCACGGTGCAGGTGCGTAACATCATGTCGAGGCCAAGGCGCCCCTTCTTCGGCATGTAACGGCGCATGATCGCGTAGCGGCTCTTCGGCATCCACGGCATCGCCTCGCGCGCTGCGATCGGGTGGAAGCCCAAGGGCAGGAAGCCGAGGCCCAGACGGTCGGCGACCGAGCGGGCCTCGGCGAAGTGGAGTTCGAGTTCGGCTTTCGTCTCATGCAGGTCGGCGAGCGGGGCGCCGGAGAGTTCGAACTGCCCTCCCGGTTCGAGGCTGATGTTGGCCCGCCCGCGCACCAGGCCGATGACGTTCGCGCCGTCGCGAACCGGCCGCCAGCCATGGTCGAGATGGCCCTCGAGCAAGGCCCGAATGCCGTCCGGGCCGTCATAGGGCGGGGGCGAGAGATCGGCGCGGCGAAAGACGAACTTCTCGTGCTCGGTACCGATCCGCCACTGCGCGCGCGGCTTCGCCCCTCCCGCTACGTACTCGACGAGTTGGCGGACGGAGGTGATCGGGGTCGCATCACCCTCCGAGGGGCCGGACATCGGATGATCCTTTCGTGTGGCGTCACGTCGGGATGGACAGGCTCAGAGCCTGCGGCCCGCACCAGTCCCCCGTGAGCGCCTGGACGAGCGCAAGGCTGGCCAGTGCCGCCGTCTCTGCGCGCAGGATTCGGGGGCCGAGCGAGGCCAGCTGAGAGAAGGGGAGATCGCGCAGACGGTCAAGTTCACCAGCCTCGAACCCGCCTTCCGGTCCGACCAGGACGGCGGGCTGGCCCGCGGCAGGCTGCAGGCCAGCGAGGACGGAAGCGAGAGGCGGCGAAGCGCCCGTCTCGTCGCAAATCACGAGGGGAAACGCCTCGGGCCAGTCGGCGAGGCGCTGGTCTAGGGCCCGCGGCGGGTCGATGCGCGGCACAGTGAGCCGGCCGCACTGTTCGGCGGCCTCGGTCGCGATCGCCGCTAGGCGGGTTGGGTTGGTGCGCGTCACCGCACTGCGGGCCGTGGTGGTGAGCAGGATGGCGGCGGCACCGAGCTCGGTCGCCTTCTCCACCATCCACTCCGTGGTCTCGCGCCGCAGCACCGGAGCAAGCAGGATCGGGCCGTCCTCCGTCGCTTGCGCGCGCGTGCGCTCAACGGGCACCACCTCGCCACCGCGGCGTGATAGGGCGGTGATGCGCGCCTGCCACTCGCCGTCCTCACCATTGAACAGGCGCACCAAGTCGCCGAGGTTGCGCCGGAGCACGCTCGCGAGGTAGTGCGCCTGCGCCTCGCTCAGCCGGATGGCTCGATCAGCGGCGAGCGGGCAGGCGACGAAGAGGCGCGGCCTGGTCACGGCCGGGTTGTCGGATCGGAGATCATACCGAGACTATACGGCGCATGAACGGTACGGTGCAGGCGAGCGACATCCGCCTCGGGGGACTGGTCGGCGCCCTGCCGGCCGGCGTTCAGCCCTATGCGCTTCTGATGCGGCTCGATCGCCCGATCGGCACCTGGCTTCTCTTCCTGCCCGGGCTGTGGGGGCTGGCGCTGGGCGGCGCGCCGTGGCCCGACCTGTGGCTCGTTGCCCTGTTCGCCTTCGGGGCGGTGGTGATGCGCGGCGCGGGCTGCGTGATCAATGACCTTTGGGATCGCGACATCGACCGCCTGGTCGCCCGCACCGCCTCGCGCCCGCTCGCCTCCGGCGCGGTCGATCCGCTGCGGGCGGTCGGCCTGCTCGCGCTCCTGCTCGCGATCGGCTTCGCCGTGCTGATCCAGCTGCACCCGCTCGCCGTCGTGCTCGGCATCGCTTCGCTCGTTCCCGTCACGATCTATCCCGCGATGAAGCGCATCACCTGGTGGCCGCAGGCCTTCCTCGGCCTGACCTTCAATTGGGGTGTGCCGATGGGCTACGCCGCGGCGACTGGGACGGTGGATGCGGCGGCGCTGGTGCTCTACGCGGCAGGGTTCTTCTGGACGCTCGGCTACGACACGATCTACGCGCATCAGGATCGTGACGACGATGCCCTGATCGGCGTGCGCTCGACCGCGCTCTTGTTCGGCGAGGGCACGCGGCCGTTTCTCGCCGTCTGCTACGGCGCGACGGTTGCGCTGGCGGCGGCCTCGGGCGCGCTTGCCGGGCTCTCGGCGTGGTATTTCGTCGGTATCGCCGTGGCAGCACTGCTGCTCGCCCGCCAGGTGATCGTGCTTGACATCCGCGATGCGCCGCTGTGCGGGCGGCTGTTCCGCGCCAACCGCGAGGTGGGCATGGTGGTCGCGCTTGCGATCATCGCCGGCCGGGTGGCATGACGCCTGAACAGGCGGCCGCGTTCATCGCAACCCACACCTGCATCCTCCGCCCACCCCTGGTTCCCGAAGTCGCGCTGCACCTCGCCAATCAGATGATGCCGATCTGGCAGGCGACGGAAGCCTGGCTCGCGCGGGAGGGGATCGAGCCGCCGTATTGGGCCTTCGCCTGGCCGGGCGGGCAGGCGCTCGCGCGGTTCGTGCTCGACAGCCCCGGTCTGGTGGCTGGCCGGTCTGTGCTCGATTTCGCTGCCGGCTGTGGTTTGGCCGCGATCGCGGCAGCGATGGCTGGGGCAGAGCGGGTGGTGGCCACAGAGATCGACCCGCTCGCCGCCGCCGCCATTCGAGCGAACGCAGCGTTGAACGGGGTGTCGGTCGAGGTCACAGTCGGCGACGCGCTGGCTGCGCCTCCCTTGGCGGGGGTGATCCTTGCCGGCGATGTCTGTTACGAGCGCGCCATGACCGCTCGGGTCTGGCCCTGGCTGCAGGCGGCCGTGCGTGCCGGAGCGACCGTGCTGCTCGCCGATCCCGGGCGCGCTTACCTGCCGCGCGAGGGGCTCGAGCCGATCGGTCGCTTCCTCGTCCCGGTCAGCCGCGACCTCGAGGACCGTGAGGAGCGCGAGACGACGATCTATCGTGTCCTGCCGTGACGGTTGCCGCTCTACACCGCCAGGGGCACAAGGGCAGTGGCGATCGCTTCGACGTCACGGGCCGCCTCGCTGGTCGGGTGGCGGGTGAGGAAGGGCTGCTGGCGTCGGATCGCCTCGGCAACACGCGGATCGCGCCGGATCACGCCGGCGAGCGGCGGGGCGGCGCCGAGGAAACGGAGGCAGGATTTCTGCAGGATTGCCGCGGTCCGTTCCCCAGCGAGGCGGGTGGAGGCGAAGTTGACGACGATGCGTCGGTCGCCCTGGGGATTGTCCAGCGTGGCGAGCTTGAGGCAGGCGTAGGCGTCCGTTAGGGCCGTCGGCTCGTCGGTGGTGAGTACGAGCAGCGTGTCGGCGCCTGCCGACAGCCGCCGCTGCAGCCGCTCGATTCCCGCGCCGAGATCGAGCACGGCGAGATCGTAACCGAGCGGGGCGGCGAGGGCGGAGAGAATCCTCTCTGCCGTGGCCTCGTCCGCCCCGGAAAGCGCCCCCGAGCCAGACCGGCCCGCGACGACGTCGAACCCGACGTCCGGGAGCGGTGTGACGCACGCTGCGATCGGCTCGCCGCGCAGCAGGGCCGAAATGTCGCGCCGTGGGTCGAGCCCGAGCTGTACGTCGACATTGGCAAGGCCGACATCCGCATCGACGAGAAGCACGCGCAACCGCTGCGCGGCGAGCGCCTGCGCGAGGCTGATCGCGAACCAGGTTTTGCCGACGCCACCCTTGCCGGAGGCGACCGCGATGAGGCGTGGGCGAGAGGCGAGGGTGGCCGGGCGGGGAATCATGCGGCGAGCTCCGAGGTCGGACGGCGGCGTGCGGCCGGGGCGGAGAGAAGCCAGGTTCCAAGCAAGCCAGGGTCGAGCGGGATGAGCCCGTCGGCGGCCCCGGGCCCTATCCCCCCTTCGCCGAGGGCGAGGCCGGCCGAGGCGGCGGCGAGCACGGAGCCCAGGCGGCGGGCGAGGTCGAGCCTGGTCGGCAGAAGATACTCGACCCCCCGCGCCGCCATGGCGTGCGCGATTTCGCCCGCTTCCTCGGCATCAAGGGCGGCCGGCAGGACCAGCACTGCCTCCGCCCCGACCGCCTGAATGATGGCGGCAAGCTCGGTGCCGTCCTGGTCGGAGAACGGATCGGTGCCGGCATAATCGACGAGAGCCGGTGCCTCTGGTGCACGGCGCGCGATCGCCTTGGCAAGACGCGGAATGTCGGGGGCGACCACAAGGTTGAGGCCGAGGAGGCGGGTGAAGGCGGCGAGCTGGTCGACGGCTCCGGCGCGACGCCCGTCGGCGGCGATGACAGAGGGCGAGACGCCGGCAAGACGAAGCCGGGTAGCGAGCTTGGCGGTGGTGAGCGTTTTGCCGGCACCGGGAGGCCCGCAGAGAATGATCACGTGCCCAGGAGCGAGGGGCAGCGTAGCGAAGCGAAAGGCGTCCGCGATCGCCTCGCCGAGCGGACGCGTGCGAGAAAGCCGCGCGAGGCAACGTTCGGGCACACCGTGTGCCCGCAAGGCCGCCACATCCCAGGCCGGTGCAGTCGGGACCGTGGGCATGGCGGGGACGGCTGCGACGTGCGCGTCGTCCGCTTCACCCACCGCCGCAGTGACCTCGACGCCGCCCCCGACGCGCCGCGTGGCCAGGATCAGCGCGTCCTCACCGAGTTCGGCACGCGCGCGGGCGAGCGCCTGGGCGGAGGTCGGGGCGTGGAAGATTCGAAGCCGCATGGCTCAGATCGTGCCGACGGTGCGCACGCGCGCACGGGGGTGGATCTCGGCTTGGCTGATGACAGGGGTGGCGGGGCGGAAACGCTCGACAACCGCGCGCACATGGTGCCTCACCTGCGGGCTCGCCAGCAAGGCGGCCTGCTCGCCCGCCGCTGCGGCCTTCTCGAACGCATCGCGCAGGCGGGCGACGAACTCCTGCAGCTTCGACGGCGCCATGGCGAGCTGGCGGTCTTCGGGCGGCCCGACGAGCGCCTCGGCGAAGGCACGCTCCCACTCGGCCGAGAGGGTGATCAGCGGGACGTAGCCCTTCGGGCCTGTCAAACTGTCGGTGATCTGCCGGGCAAGCCGCATGCGCACCGTGGCGAGCAGGGCCGAGAAGCTCCGCGCCGATGCGGCCCCCTCGAGGATCCCCTCCAGGATCGTCGGCAGGTCTCGGATCGACACGCGCTCGGCGAGCAGGGCCTGCAGCACGCGCTGGATGGTGCCGGTGCTGACCTGCTGCGCGTTCAGATCCGAGACGAGTTTCTGGTGCTCGCGCGGCAGGTCGTCGAGAAGCTTTTGCGTGTCGGCGAAGGAGAGCAGTTCGGCGAGATGGTCGCGCACGAGTTCCGTGAGGTGGGTGACCAGCACCGAGGCCGGATCGACGACGGTGAGGCCGCGCGCCTGGGCCTCGTCGCGGAGCGTTTCGTCGATCCAAATTGCGGGCAATCCGAACGCGGGTTCCGTCGTGCGCTCCCCGGGAAGCTGGATGGGCGCTCCGGTCGGATCCATCGCCAGGAGCATGGTCGGGCGGAGATCGGCGCGCCCCGCTTCGATCTCTTTCAGCCGCACGACGTAGGTGGTGGGCGGCAGTTGGACATTGTCCTGGATTCGCACGGGAGGCAGCAGGAAGCCGAAGTCCTGCGCGAGGCTCCTCCTCAGCGCGCGGATTTGTTCGGTGAGACGCTGGCCGGCCTCGCCGGTGGCAAGCCGAAGCAGGCCGTAGCCGAGTTCGAGCCTGATCGCATCGATGCGTAGCGCCTGCGCCGGTTCCTCGGCGGCGGCTGCGGGGGCTGGCTGGGCGGCTGTTTCTGCCGCTCGGGCCGTTGCCGCCTCGGTCGCGCGCTGGCGGGCCCAGGCTGCCGCACCGGCGGCTGCAGCGAGCATCAGGAACGGCAGGGCGGGAAGGCCCGGCAGCAGGGCAAGCGTGCCGGCCGCCGCCGAAGCGAGGGCGAGCGGCTTCGGTGAACCGGCGAGCTCGCGGGCCAGCGCCTGGTCGGTCGTGCCGTCCACCCCCGCTTTGGTGACGACAATGCCGGCAGCGGTGGAGACGAGCAGGGCCGGGATTTGGCTGACCAGCCCGTCGCCGATGGTGAGCAGGGTGTAGGTTCGCGCCGCGTCGGCCAGCGGCAGGCCCACCCTGCCCATGCCGAGGGCGAGCCCGCCGAGGATGTTGATCAACGTGATGACGAGGCCTGCGATCGCATCGCCGCGGACGAACTTCGCTGCACCGTCCATGGCGCCGAAGAAGGCGCTCTCCTCCTCAAGCTGCTTGCGGCGCGCCCGCGCCCCGGCCTCGTCGATCAGCCCGGCGGAGAGGTCAGCGTCGATCGCCATCTGCTTGCCTGGCATCGCATCCAGGCTGAACCGCGCCGCGACCTCGGCGATTCGCCCAGAGCCCTTAGTGATCACGACGAAGTTCACGAGAACCAGGATCGCGAACACGATCAGCCCGATCACCACGTCGCCTGCCATCAGGAACCCACCGAAGGCGGCGATCACCGCACCGGCAGCCTGCGGCCCCTCGTGGCCGGAGCTGAGGATGAGCCGCGTCGAGGCGATATTCAGCCCGAGCCGAAGCAGCGTGGTGATCAGCAGCACCGTCGGAAAGGAGGTGAAGTCCAGCGGGCGCTGCATCAGCACTGCCGTCATCAGCACCAGGATGGAGGCGGTGAGCGACAGGGCGAGGCCGAAGTCGAGCAGCAGCGTTGGCAGCGGAACGACGAGGATGACAACGAGGAGACCGACGCCTGCGGCCATCAGCACGTCCGACCCCGGGCGGACGGCGTTCAGCCGCCCGAGCACGGCGGAAACAGGCGCGCTGGCTTCTACCTCACTCGCCACGTCGTTGCGTCCGTCTGCCGCGAACCGCGTCCCTCACGCCGGAACCCGATCCTGCGCGGTGGTGGCGTTCGGCGCGGCGGGAATTCTCAGCCCGGCAGCCGAGTACTCGCGTAGCTTGTTGCGCAGGGTGCGGATGGAGATGCCGAGCAGGGCGGCGGCATGGGTACGGTTGCCGAGGCAGTGCGTGAGCGTTTCGAGAATCAGGTCGCGCTCGACGTCGGCGACGGTCCGGCCGACCAGCCCATTCGTTGCGGCAGGGGACGGAACCGCGCTGGAGCCGCTGCCCCCGAGCGCTGCTGGAGTGCGGAGGGGCGGGCACGCTTCTGCTTCGGCCGCCGGCAGTTCGATCGCATCGACGTCGATGACCTCGCCCGCCGCGAGCAGCACGGCGCGATGGATGGTGTTCTCGAGCTCACGCACGTTGCCGCGCCACGGCTGTGCCTCGAGCAGGCGCTTTGCCGCCTCGGTGAGCGGCCGAGCGGAAATGCCATTGACGTCCGCGTACCGACGCGCAAACATTTCCGCAAGCGGAACAATATCGCGGGGCCGGTCGCGCAGCGGCGGCAGGGTCAGGGTGATGACATTGAGGCGGAAGTAGAGGTCTTCACGGAATGTGCCCTTCTTGACCTCGGCCTCGAGTGGGCGGTTCGTGGTGGCGAGGATCCGCACGTTCACCTTCACCGGTTCGGTGCCGCCGAGCCGGTCGATCTCGCGCTCCTGGATCGCGCGCAGGAGTTTCGCCTGCAGCCGTACATCCATCTCGCTGATCTCGTCGAGCAGGAGCGTGCCGCCGTCGGCGGCTTCGAAGCGGCCGATACGGCGCGCGATCGCGCCCGAAAAAGCGCCTTTCTCATGGCCGAACAGTTCGCTCTCGAGCAGATGTTCGGGGATGGCGGCGCAATTGACGGCGATGAATGGTCCTGCGGCGCGACGCGAGCGCCGGTGGATATGTCGGGCGAGAACCTCTTTGCCGGTTCCGCTTTCGCCGCGGATTAGCACCGAGGCGTCGGACGCCGCGATTTGCTCGGCGCGCCTCAGCGTCGCCAGCATCGCCGGATCAACCGCGACCGGCGCCCGCCCGTCGCCGCCGAGGGTCTCGAGCAGGGCAGCGATCAGTTCGGCGTCTGGTGGCAGGGGGAGGTATTCGCGGGCGCCGGCCCTGATCGCTGCCGCCGCACGCACGGCGTCGGCGCGCGTGCCGCAAGCGATCACTGGAGCGGCGATCCGTTCCGCTGTCATCTGCGCGATCAGCTCCTCAATCGGCAGCTGCACGTCGCACAGCACGACATCGGCGCCGCGGCCGCTGCGAAGTTCCGTCAGCGCTGACACCACATCGTCGGCCTGGGCGATCTTCGCCCCGCGACCGATCGCAATCCGCGCCGCCTCGCCGAGTTCCGCCGCCATCGATCCGACGATCATCACGCGCATTTCACCACCACTCCCTTCCGTCGGCTTGTTTCTCGCTCAGACGCCGCGCTCGCCCTTGACGATCTCGGTCATCGTCACGCCGAGGCGGTCATCATCGACCATCACCACCTCGCCGCGTGCCACGAGCCGATTGTTGACGTAGATGTCGATCGCCTCGCCGAGCTTCCGGTCGAGCTCAACGACCGCGCCGCGCCCGAGCTTCAAAAGTTGGCTTACCTGCATCACCGACTTGCCGAGCACGGCGGAGACCTGGACCGGGATGTCGTAGACAGCTTCCAGGTCGCGCGCCGAACGCTGAACCGGCTGATCAGCGGCACCGGCGGCTGTCGGCAGAGACGGGTCGAGATCCTTGAGCTCGATCGAGGGCTCGTTGCTCATGCATGGTCTCCACGGGACGATGTGTCATCGGGTGAGGCTGGAAGAAGTTCGTTGAGGAGACGACGCATCGCGTCCGCCACCTCGGCAGGGTTGATCACGGCCTCGGCGGACGCCCAGCGGACTCGGACTTCCGTCGTCGGCAGTGCGGGATCAGCACGCAGCCGCAGCGGTGCGGGCGAAGCACCGCTTTGCCCCAGAGTTGCGAGCGACTTCTCGAGCATGCTCGCGGTCTGCGGCGAGGCAAAAAGATCGAGCGCAACTTCGCTGCCGATGCTCCCTTGCAGGTCGGCGACGAGCCGTTCGATGCGTACGGGCAGGAGCGCCGTTGCATGATCGGGCAGCGTGGTCGCAAGAGAGTCGATCAGGGTCCGGGCGAGAGCGGCGATTGTCGTCTCAGCAACGCGACGCGCCTCGGCCACACTCGCCGCGATCGCCGTCGCGCAGGTCTCGAGCGCAGTGGCTTGGCGGGCAAGGAGGCCGCCTTCCGCCTCGGCCACGCCGGCTGCGCGACCCTCGGCAAACGCTTCGGCGCGGGCGAGTTCGAGGTCCTCGAGCGTGAAAGAGGGGGCGATGATCTCGGGCTCGCTTGCCGGTGGCGTCGCAGGCGGTGGATCGAAGCTCTCGCCGAACAGGACCCTGCGCGGCCGCTGTGTCTGTGCGACATGGCGCTTGGCCAAGGCGGAAAGCGGCAGGGGACGAGAGCGAGGGGGAGCCGGAAGAGACGGATGTTCGGCCATGTCAGTACACCATCTCCTCGTCGCGGCCCTCGGAGAGGACGATCTGTCCCGATGCGGCAAGATCCTTCGCAGCGGCGACGATGCTCGCCTGCGCTTCCTCCACGTCCTTCAGCCGGACGGGACCGAGGGCCTCGATGTCCTCACGCAGCATCTTCGCTGCACGCTCCGAAAGATTGCTGAAGAACAGATCCTTGATGGTGTCGGATGCTCCTTTGAGCGCGAGAGCGAGTTTCTCCTTCTCGACGGATCGCATCAGAACCTGGATGCCCTGGCCGTTAATCCGGACGAGATCGTCGAAGGTGAACATCAGGCTCTTGATCCGCTCTGCCGCGTCGCGGTTGCGTTCCTCCAGGGCGGCGATGAAGCGTGCCTCGGCCGAACGATCGAGATTGTTGAAGATGTCCGCCATCACTTCGTGCGCGTCGCGCCGCTGCGTGCGCGCGAGGTTGGACATGAATTCCTGGCGCAAAGTGCGTTCCACGCCATCAAGGATTTCTTTCTGGACGGACTCCATACGCAACATGCGCATGATGACCTCCATGGCGAAGGCCTCGGGCAGCAGCTGCAGGACACGTGCCGCGTGGTCCGGCTTGATTCGGGACAGGACAAGGGCAACGGTCTGCGGATATTCGTGCTTCAGGTAATTAGCGAGCACCACTTCGTTGACGTTGCCGAGCTTGTCCCACATCGTCCGGCCGGCGGGGCCGCGGATTTCCTCCATAATCTGCGCAACACGGTCGCGCGGCAGGGTCTTGAGCAGCAGACGCTCGGTGCTTTCGTAACTGCCGACCAGGTTGCCCGTGGCGCTGATCTGACTGGCGAATTCCTGGCAAAGCCGTTCCACAACGGATGACGCGACAGGACCCAGAGTTGCCATGGCGGCAGAGATCTCCTTGATCTCGTCCTCGTGCATCTGGGCGAACAGTTTCGCGGCATTCTCCTCGCCGAGGGTGAGCATCAACACGGCAGCCTTCTGCGCGCCCGTGAGGCTGCGGTAGTCGTCGCGCACGCGGGGCATCGCTCAGTTCTCCTGCGCCATCCAACTGCGCACCACGGCGACCGCCTCCTCGGGGTGCTTGTCGACGAGTTCGGTGATGCGGCGGATCGAGGAGGCGCGCAGTTTTCCCTCGATGTTGGCAACATCAATCATGTTCTCTGGTTCGGGCAGCGCCCCGAGGGCGTCCGGTTCGGACGAGATCTGTCCGGCTGCGCCTGCCGTTGTGGCGAGCGGCTGGCTGCCCGACGGACCGGGCAGGGCGGCCACACCTGAGACCGAGACGAGGCTGCCCGACGCATCGGCCCCCGCCCGTCCCAACCGTTCGATGGCACGGCCTGCGAGCGGCCGAGCGACCAGGAGAAGAGCGAGCAGCGCGACGACGCCGAACACGACCGTCTCCACCAGTCGGACGAGCTCCGCACGACCAATCGGAAGCCCGAACAGGCTTTCGTCTGCCATCGGTGTCGGGTCCGCATCGGCGAAGCGGAGATTGACCACCTCGATCCGATCGCCACGCGAATCGTCGAAGCCAACCGCGGAACGGACCAGGGCGGCAAGACGATCAAGTTCCTCGGCCGTTCGCGGCCTTGGCTCTCCACCCGCCACGGGAGCGTGATCGACCAGCACGGCGATGGACAGGCGACGAACGGTCGGCGTGTCGCGCGTGATCTGGCGCAGCACGCGGCCGATCTCGTAGTTCGTCGTCTCCTCCGTCCGGCTCTCCTGCGATCCCGCCTGGGCCCCCTGCGGCTGCGCATTCGGCAGGTTGTTGCCGACGGTCACATTCTCCGCCCGATCGACGCTCCGGCTCTCTTCCGTCACGCTGTGCACGGACCGCGCGACCTGCTGATCGGGGTCGAAGCTCTCGCGACTTTCGCTGACGCGGTCGAAATCCATCTCCACCGTGGCCTCGACCCGCACGCGGCCAACCCCGACCGTGCGCTCGAGCATCTCCTCGACGGCGCGGGCGAGCCGCATCTCGTGCGCACGGCGCAACTCCTCGGCGTTGAGCGCGAGACCCAGCCCGCCCACCGCCTGGCCGGAGCGGGCGAGGAGCGAGCCGCGATTGTCGATCACCGAAATGTTCTGCGGTTTGAGGCCCGGAACGGCGGCAGCCACCAGATGAACGATCGCTTGCACCTGTTCGCGGTCGAGGCGCTGCGCCCCGCTCATCGTCAGCACGATCGAGGCTTGCGCCTCGGCCTCCCGCCGGGAGAAGGGATCGCGCCGCGGCAGGACCAGATGCACGCGCGCGCCGCGCACACCAGCCAGCGAACGGATGGTTCGCGCCAACTCACCCTCGAGCGCGCGCAGGCGATTCATCTCCTGCTGGAACGACGAGGCGGTGAGACCATCTGCACGGTCGAAAATCTCGTAGCCAACGGAGCCGCCTGACGGCAGGCCCTCGGCGGCCAGCGAGAGGCGAAGCCGGGGCACCTGCTCGGTCGGAACGAGGATCTGCGTCCCGTTTGCGCCAAGGCGGTAGGGCACGCGCTGCCGTTCAAGCGCCTGGACGATTTGTGCCGCGTCGCGTTGATCGAGGTCGCTGTACAACAAGGCCATCGGCGGTTCGCTGGCGCGGACGGCAAGGAAGAGAATGACCCCGAGTACCGCCGCCCCGACCGCGCCGAGCACAGCGAGCCGCACCGGCCCCAAACTCCTCAGCCCGACAAGCAGACCGTTCACCGAGTATCACTCCCTCGTGCACCGCCGCGGTCTGGCCGGACACGCGCCCGGCGCCATCACGCCCAAGCGTGGAGGAAATGCGTTGCGACAGGGTTAACGCGGCAAAACTTGCCGGGCGGAAAAACCTGCCCGGCCCCGTGACCGGGGACCTCAGCGGTCGGGCGAGACAGAGCGGATGGCAGAACTGTCAATCGCAAGCCCTCCGATGGCGAGCTTGAGCCCGCCCTCGGTTCGCTCCGCCCCAGTGATCCGGCCGATCACCGTGGTTGGAACCGCCTCCACGCTTGAGCCCCGCTGGGCCTCGACCGAAACCCTATAAACCCCGTCGGGCAGTCTGCGGCCAAACGCGTCTCGGCCGTCCCAGGCGAACTCGTGCCGGCCTGCCCGTGTCTGCCCCGGCGACTGGGCGATGATCCGACCCCCAGAGTCGCGGATCGTCACTGTGGTCGCGGTCGCATCCGCGCGCAGCATGTAGGCGCCGCGGGCCGCGCCGTCCTGCAGCACGATCGCTCCGGCCTCCGCCTCCACCGTGCGCCCGATCAAAGGGGTGAGCGCGGTGAGCTGGCTGGTCTCCTGCAGCTTGATCAGGCGCTCGAGGCTTTGATTGGTGGCGAGCTGCTGTTCGACCTGGGCGAACATGACGAGCTGCTGAGTGAACTGGTTGGTATCCAGCGGCGCTGTCGGGTCCTGGTTACGCAACTGGGTGGTGAGAAGCTTGAGGAAATCTTGGAAGTTGGAGGCGATCTGCCGGCGTGAGGCGAGTGCGGTCTGCTGCCGTTCCGTCGGGTTGAGGGTGGTGGTGACCTGGGTGGTCATGGTGTGACGTCTCCCATCAGACAGCGATGTCGAGGAGGGCAGTGGGCGAAGACCTCGGCGCTGGTGCCGGCGTGGCGCGTTCGGGCTCAGCGGTGCGGGGGCCGCGCCCATCGCCGCGCCCGCCCTGCGCACGGCCGCCGGGCTCGCCGAAGGCGAAGGAGAGGCTGCGACCCTCAGAACCCACCCCGGCTTGCGCCAGCGCGCGGTCGAGCAGGGCGTGGTCGCGCTGCAGGAGCTGCAGGGTCTCCGCCCGCTCGGCGACGACCGCGATGGCGAGGCGGCCCTCGCTCATCCTCTCCACCGCGACCTCGATCCGCCCAAGCTCCTGCGGCTCCAGCAAAAGCGTGAGACGCACGGGCCCCTCCTGCGGCGAGACGGCGAGCGTGATCAGCACCGGCGCGAGCTGCCGGACCACCGGAATGAACGCCCGGGCGGGCGCACCCCGCAAAGGGACGGCAGGCGGATGCGGCCCCGAAGCAGCGGAAATCCCCGCCGAGGCAGTCGGGCCGGGGACAAAGAGCACGGGAGCCTCGACGGAGGGTCGCGAAGGGGCGTCCAGGCGGAGTTCGGCGGGCAACGAGATCGACGTTCGAACCAAATCGGGCTCGGTCGGAAGTATCCCATCACTCCCATGCGGTGCGACGGGCGCGGACGCGGAACGGGGGACAGCCGAATCTGCCTGAGGCTCCGGATCGTCGCTGAGGGGCGGCGCGCTCCCCTCTGATCGGTGCGGGAGGCGTTCGGTGATCTGTTCGGCGCGGGGTGGCAGGTCGACCCTACGCCTCACAACGGGCTGCGACAGCGCCGCTTCGCCGTCGGTGGGTCCCGCCGCCTTGCCGACAGCGGCCGGCGCTGTGCCGCGCAAGCCCGCACGGCCGGTTTCCGGATCTGCTGCTGCGGCCTCGTCGATGCTCTGGATCGCGAGCGTCGAAACCGCCCCGGGCGAACGCACGGCCGGCGGAGCAGCGGTGCCTTCCGGCGAAGAGGGTGAAGCGACCATCGGCGCTGCAGCTAGCGTCACCGTAACGTCGGTATCGCGCGTCGTCGGGGGCGATCCCTTGCCATGCTGCGGCGCCAGCGAGGGCGGTTGCGTTGTTTCTGCCGACACGTCGATCGGCGTGACCTCCTCCGTCGCGGGACCCGACGGGACGGCGTCGGCAGCGAGAGGCGGATCGATCACCGCCGGGGCGGCATGCGCTGGCGCCGCAGTGTCGCTTGGCGTGTCTTCCAGGCTGGGCTCGACCGCCGGCGTGGCGGACACTGGACCAGGCGTCTCCTCTCTGGTCGGCTCGACCGCAGGTGTGGCGGAGACTGGAGCGCGGGTCGGGTCCGCCGTCAGGGCGGCCACGAGCAGAGTGAGGAAGTCCGACCCGGCCGCAGGGAGGGAGTCCGCGCAAGCCGGACAGGCCGGTCGGGCGGGTGCGGCAATCGCGACGGCATCGACGGTTGGTGGCATGGCGGTGCCCTAGGCGCAACTTCCGGGCCACGCCGCGGATGGCACGATCGGGCAGGCAAAGCGGGGCCTTACGGCGCTCGATTGGAGGGCTGGCGGCAAGACTTGCCGTGACGGTGCGGCAGGACTTGCCGCGGCCGCAGCGGATGTTGCCGCCTGTGCGCTCCCCGCCAGTGCCTCAGCGGGCCGCCTGCCGCCCTCCGCCGCGACCGGCACGGTGGTTGCTTTCGTCCCTCGGCAGACACGCATTGGTTGTGTCGATGGACAAGAATGCACCGAGGATGGAAGGGCAGGATGCCGCTGAAGGTGGTTCTGCGTCCGGGTGAAACGATGGTGGTGAACGGTGCGGTGATTGGCGCCGGCGACCGCACCGCGATCATCTTCCTGCACAACCGGGCACAGTTCCTGCGCGGGCGCGACATGCTGCGCGCCGAGGATGTGGATGGGCCGGAGCGCGCGCTCTATTTCGCGATCCAGTGTCGATATCTCGGCACGGAGACGGACCAGGACGTCGAGGCCGCGTTGGCCGCAGCCCGCGCGGCGAGGCCAGAGGCGGCGGCGGTGCTCGATCGCGTGCGCGCCTTGGTGACCGAGGGTCGGGCCTATGAAGCACTCCGGCTGTGCGCTGGGCTCTTCCGGGGGAAGGCCTGAACGCCGCCTTGGGGGGGGGACGTCGGTTCCTCGCCTCCCCCTCTCACGGGGCGTCTGCGGCGTCTAAGCCTCGAATAGGCGCCCTGTCCCCCCAGCCGCGGTCCAGGGGAGAGAAGCGAAGAGGACAAGGCGAACGGGATCAGCAGACGCGGCCTGCGCAGCGCGCCGGACACGGGCTCGTTTACGCATGCGTCCCGCGGACGGACTTCGCCGCTCGGTCCAGCCCCAACCTGGCCGGACAGGCGGCGTAGCCCCGAGAGCCCCGGTTCTAGCCCAGGCGCACGTCTGGCCTGCCTTGTTGAGATGTCGAGGATCCTTCCCTGGTGATCCGGGCTCCGTCGCATGCCCCTCCGCTCCTCGGCGGATCAAACCGACCCTCGGGGCGAACCACGGAGAGCCCGTCCCGGCCAGCCGAGGGCAGCGGCAGCGCCATCCGCCCAGCCCGCCGAGACATGGTGCGGCAAAGGGCCGGCGGCGCGGACTGTCGTTCGCCCCAGTGCTGCTCTGTGCCTCTCTCCGGAGTTGCAACTGCGAATAAGTTGCATTATTATCATGAGGCAAGGTCAAGTCGCAACCCGAACGATGTGAGGTCACCCGATGCGCTGCCTTGTTGCCTGCACCGCTGTCGTCCTGCTGCCGGCGCTCGCTTTCGCTTCGCCGTCCTGTCGCATTGCGTATGCGGAGTTCGAACCCAACGTGCCGCACATCGATCTTGCCGATTGTCCAGGTGAGCCCGAACGAGAAGGGGTGTTTTGTCGGGCCCAAATTCAAGGCGTTCACATCACCATTTACCGTTTCGAACCGGGCCCGGACGGGTCAAGCTGCCTCGCGGACGCCGAAAGCATGGCGATCAGAGACTTCGTCAACCGTTTCGGCCGCACGACGGCAGGCCCGTAACCCGCGCGACACGTCATGCAGCCCTCGACTACCATCATGGTGTGAGGGTCGAAGGGCTCACAGCACGTCTGCTTCGCTGAAGCCGCCCGCTGGTCACTCAGTGCAGCCCGCTCACCAGCTGCGGGTCAGCCCGGCAGGTGGCCCCTCCAGGCCGAAAGTGCGGTCGCGCACAAGCATGGAAACCCCTGCCGGTACAAACTCGTCTGCCGGCTACCGGGTCGGGCTGCCTGGCAGACGCCTGCGACGTACCGCTCAAGCGGCGGCGACCGCCTGCGGCGCAAGCTCGGTCGCCGGTTCCCTTCCCACCGCCTCAGCGAGACGCTCGAGCCGCCGCCAGACCGCTTCCCCGGCGAACACGCCGCCGCCGCGCGCGAGCCTCAGCACCACGCGCCCCTGGTCGATGCGGAGGGAGGTCTGCGCAAGCAGCGCAGACGTGCCGCCGCAGAGCGTGTAGGCGAGCCGCAGCGCCACCCCCAGCACCTCGGCCCGCTTCGCCGAGGCAACATCGAGCAGAGCGCGCGCCGGCGCAAGCCACGGCGCGAGCGGGTCCGCCTCGTGGCGGATCGCCAAGGTGAGGGCGAGAAAGGCCCGCGCATGGTGATCGAGCCCGATGCCAGGCTGACGCAACATGCGGAGGAACGCCTGCTCCGCCTTGTAGTCCGGGTGCTCGTGGGCGCCGATGTCCGACACCCAGCACGCGGTCTCGCGCAGGCGTCGCAAGGTGGGCGTCTCGTCGGGAAAGATCGGCTCGGTCCAGAGGATCAGCGCGGGCGGAAGGTCCTCGCTGCGCCCGAAGCGGCGACAGAGATCGCGCCCAGCGGCGATCACGGGGTCTTCGGCTGCAACCTCGGGGTCGAGATGAGTCGCATACCACCCCTCGCGCAGGC
Organism: uncultured Elioraea sp.; assembly: GCA_937927455.1. Lineage (GTDB taxonomy): Bacteria > Pseudomonadota > Alphaproteobacteria > Acetobacterales > Acetobacteraceae > Elioraea. The sequence goes on from CALBEG010000284.1 coordinate 23,731, forward strand.
CGTTGGCGCTGAACACGACGCGGCGGGCGCCTGTGGCGCGCAGCAGCCGCCGCAGCACCACCGCGGCGAACGGCAAGGTGTCGAGGCGGCGGCGCGACACGCCCGGAACGCGCTCCAGTGCCTTGCGCGAGAGGTTGGTGATGACGCCGGTGAGGTCGCGGGCCTCCTCGCGGGCGAGCGTGTAGTGGTGCACGACAGAAAGCGGATAGCCGGTCTGGCCGATGTGGATGCGGGCAAGCGTTCGCCAGGAGCCGCCCACCAAGTAGAGGTCGCGCCCTGCCCCCTCCGCAAGCCAGGGGATGTCGCGCAACGTCTCCTCGACGATGGCGCGCGCGCGCACGACATCGTTGCCCGAACGGTCGATCAGCCGCAGTACGCCGAGCGGCACAGTAGCGGTGCGCACCACGCCGCAATCCAGCCGCACCAGTTCAAGGCTGCCGCCGCCCAGGTCACCGAGGATGCCGTCCGCTTGCGGGATGCCGCACAAGACGCCGAGGGCGGAGAGCCGCGCCTCCTCCTCGCCCGCCAGCACGCGGATCGGCAAAGATGGAAATCGCCGGCGCAGCATCTCGACATAGGCTGGGCCATTCTGCGCATCGCGCACCGCGGCAGTGGCGAGGATTTCCACAGGGCCGGCGCGCATCGCTGCGGCGACGATGGCGTAGCGTTCCAGCACCGTGACGGATTGCGCCATCGCCTCTTCATTGAGCCGGCCCGTCAGGTGCAGCCCGCGCCCGAGGCCGAGGATCGCCTTCTCGTTGAACACGATCTGCGGGTTGCGCGTCAGTCCCTCGAACACGACGAGACGAACCGAGTTCGAGCCGAGATCGATCACCCCAAGCCGCGGCGGATGAGGCGACAGAGGAGCGTGCATGGCGGAGCGCTTCAGTCCTCCAGCACGCGGTCGGGGCGGTCGCGGCCGAACACGGAAGGGGGAACGTTCACCGCGGCCGGCCCGTGCAGCGCGCTGCCGCGGCCGGAGAGGGACGGATTGGTCATGAAGTACTCGTGCGCGGAGACCGCCTCCTGGCCTGCAGGGCATCGCTGATACGCGCCGGTCGGCAGCAGGTCCCAGGTCTGCATCTCGTCGCGCAGGTTGACGACCATGATCTGGTCGAGGATCTGCGCATGGACCGTTTCGTTGTAGATCGGCACCATCACCTCGACGCGCCAGTCCATGTTGCGCGTCATCCAGTCGGCCGAGGAGATGAACACCTTGGCGCGGCGGGATGGCAGCGCCTCGCCGTTGCCGAAGCAGAAAATTCGGCTGTGTTCCAGGAAGCGCCCGACGATCGACTTCACGCGGATTGTCTCGGACAGGCCGGGCACGCCGGGGCGGAGGCAGCAGATGCCGCGCACCACGCACTCCACCTGCACCCCGGCCTGGGATGCGCGGTACAGTGCGTCGATCAGCGTCTCGTCCACCAGGCTGTTCATCTTGAGCCAGATGCCGGCGGGGCGCCCCTCCCGGGCGAAGGCGATCTCCTGCTCGATCAGCGCAAGCAGCGTCGGGCGCAGCGTGAGCGGTGCGAAGGCGAGGCGTTCCATCGCCTCCGGCCGCGCGTAGCCGGTCATGTAGTTGAACAGGCGCGCGGCGTCCTGGGTCAGCGCCGGATCGGCGGTGAAGAAGGACAGGTCGGTGTAGATGCGCGCCGTGATCGGGTGGTAGTTGCCGGTGCCGAAATGGGCGTAGGAGCGCAGGCCAGGGCCCTCGCGGCGGACCACGAGGCTCACCTTCGCGTGGGTCTTGAACTCGACGAAGCCGAAGACGACCTGCACGCCGGCGGCCTCGAGTTCGCGCGCCAGCGCGATGTTGCGCTCCTCGTCGAAGCGGGCCTTCAGTTCCACCATCGCGGTGACGGATTTGCCGCTCTCGGCCGCCTCGATCAGCGCGCGGGCGATCGGGCTGTCGCGGCTGGTGCGGTAAAGCGTCTGCTTGATCGCGACCACGTTGGGATCGCGCGCCGCCTGCCGCAGGAACTGCACCACCACGTCGAAGGATTCGTAGGGGTGGTGGACGACGATGTCCTTGGCGCGGATGGCGGCGAAGCAGTCGCCGCCGTAGTCGAGGATGCGTTCCGGGAAGCGCGGCGTGTGCGGCGTGAACAGCAGGTCCGGCCGGTCGTCCACGATCAGGAACTTGAGGTCGGCGAGGCCGAGCAGCCCGTCCACGACGAACACGCCGTCGCGCTTGGCGTCGAGCTGCTCGGCGACGAAGGCCACCATGTCCGGCGGCATGCGCGAATCCACCGACAGCCGGATGGCGCGGCCGCGGCGGCGGCGCTTCAGCGCCGTCTCGTAGGAGCGGACGAGGTCCTCCGCCTCCTCCTCGAACTCCACGTCGGAATCGCGGATCAGGCGGAACAGCCCCTGTTCGGCGGCGATGAAGCCGGGGAACAGCCGCTTGAGCGACAGCGCGATCAGATCCTCGAGCAGCAGGAAGCGCAAAGCCGGCCCGTCGGAGGGCAGGCGGAGGAAGCGGTCGAGCTGCGGCGGGATCGGCAGCAGCGCGCGCATGGTGCCGCCGTCCTCCTCCCGCACCAGCTTGAGCGCCATGCAGAGCGCCATGTTGGCGATGAAGGGGAAGGGATGCGCCGGATCCACCGCGAGCGGCGTGACGACGGGGAACACCCGGTCCATGAACAGCGTGTCGAGGAAGGCGCGGTCGGCGTCCGACAGCGTCTCCGGCTCCACCAGCACGATGCCGGCCTCGGCCAGCGGGCCGCGCAGGCTGCGCCAGGCGTCCTGCTGCGCCGCGATCAGCTTCTGCGCGCGGTCGTGGATGGCGGCGAGCTGCTGCTGCACGCTCATGCCGTCCGGCGAGAGGCGGGTGACGCCCTCCCGCTCCTGCCCGACCAGGCCGGCGACGCGCACGGAGTAGAACTCGTCGAGGTTGGAGGCGGAGATGGCCACGAAACGCAGCCGCTCGAGCAGCGGGTGGCGCGGGTTCGCCGCCTCCTCCAGCACGCGTTCGTTGAATGCGAGCCAGGAGAGTTCGCGGTTGATGAACCGCGCCGGATCCTCGGGGCCGATCGCTGCGGGCTGGGGCGGGACGGGGAGCGCGACGTTCATGGGCCCGAGCCTACACCAGCCGCGGCGTATCCCGCGAGGCGTCCGCCGCCACCACCACGGAAGCGTCATGATCGGGGGCGGCGAAGCCGGGCAGGTCGGACAGCGCGGCGCGGGCCAGCGCTCGGCTCGGCGCGCGGCCGAGCGCGAGCGACAGCCGGTCGAGCCGCCGCGCCACGGCACGCACCGCCCGCGCCTCCCGCGGCAGGTGGCGCAGAAGCCACGCGCGCGTCGCGTCCGGCAGGCGGATCTGCCGCTCCGCCGTCTCGCGCAGGAGCAGCGCCTCGATCAGCGCCTCCGAGGGTTCCCCGACCTCGACGGCGGCGGTGGCGGCAAGGCGGCTTCCGAGATCGGCCAGCGCGACGGGCCAGCGCGAGGGCGCGGCGCGGCCGGCGAGCAGCAGCGGCAGGCCGCGCGCGGCGTTGGCGTTGAGGAGGTGCAGCAGCGGCTCCTCCGGCGCGCAGTCGGCGTCGTCCACCGCCGCCGGCCCGGGCTCCGGCACGCCGGCAAGATCCGGGCCGCGCAGCAGCCGCCAGTCGCGCACCGCGGCCGTCTCGGCCAGCATGTGGCTCTTGCCCACCCCCTCCGGCCCCCACAGGCACAGGCGCGCCGCCGGCCAGCGGGCGGGATCGGCGAGCCAGGCGCGCGCTGCGGCGTTCGAGGCGTCGGGCAGGAACGGCCCGCGCGCCTCCGCCGCTGCCGGCAACGGCAGGGGAAGCTGGCGAGGCAGCGGAGCCGTCACGATCCGGTCCGCGGCGGATCGAGATAGAGCGGGCTTTCGAGATACCGCCGCAGCCAGTAGCGCGCCACCACGCCGATCGCCGCCGCCATCGGCACCGCGAGCAGCACGCCGAGGAAGCCGAACGCCACGCCGCCCGCGAACAGCGCGAAGAACACCCATACGGCGTGGAGCTGAACCCTGTCCCCGAGCAGGCGGGGATAGAGGATGTAGCCCTCGATGAAGTTGCCGGCGACGAACACGCCCATGACGACCATCACGCCCTGCCAGGAGCCGTACTGGCCGAGCGCCAGCAGGAAGCCGAGCACGAAGCCGGTGATGGTGCCGACATAGGGGATGAAGGACAGAAGCCCCGCGACCAGCCCGACCAGAAGCCCGAGCTCGAGCCCGAGCAGGGTGAGCGTGATCGCGTAGAACAGCCCCATCAGCAGGCACACCAGCAGCTGCCCGCGCAGCCAGGCGGACAGCACGCGGTCGGTGTCGAGCGCGAGCTGGCGCAGCACCGCGGCGTTGCGCCGCGGGAGCCAGGATTCGATTCGGCCGATGATGCCCGGCCAGTCGCGCAGCAGGTAGAAGGCGACGAAGGGCGTCACGATCAGCAGCGCGAAGACGTTGAACAGCGCGATGCCGCGGGTGATGAGGCCGGTCATCGCGCTGCCGAGGAGCTGCAGCATCTCGCCCGCCTGCCGGATAGCGAGGTCGCGCAGCCGCGCGTCCATGAACTCGGGGCCGATGCTCTCCTCGACCTGCGTCAGCACCTCGCGCAGCACGGCGCCGATGCCGGCGGCGTAGGCGGGCAGGCGCTGCACCAGGATCGTCACCTGCCCGACCACCAGCGGGTAGATCAGCAGCAGGAAGAACATCACCGCGCCGCAGAGCAGGAAGATCATGACGAAGGCGCCGATCGCCCGCCGCACCCCGAGGCGCTGCAGGAAGGTGACCGGCGGATCGAGGAAATAGGCGAGGCAGGCCGCCAGCACGAAGGGCGTCAGGATCGCCGAGAAGTACCACAGCGAGAACAGCAGCACGCCGACGAGGCCGAGCACCAGCGCAAGCCGCTGCGCCCGCGTCGCGTTGCGCGGGCCGTGCGGCGGCGGGGCGGCGGCCGGCGGCGTGGCCGGCGGACGGGCGGCGGGCAGGTTCATCCCGCCTCCGTCCGGGCGAAGACGCCGCGCACATAGAGCGCGCCGGAGGCCAGCGTGCTCGCCGCCACCGCCCACACCAGCGCCTCCAGCAGCAGCGGCGCCGACAGGCCGAAGCCCGCGAGCAGCAGCGCCAGCGCGGCGAGCGCGATCTGCAGCACCGTGTTCGCCTTCGAGATCAGCAGCGGCTCGATCGGCCGCGGCTGGCCGAGCAGGAAGAACACCACCACGCCGCCCATGATCAGCACGTCGCGGAACACCACCAGGATGGCGAGCCAGTCCGGCAGCACCCCGATCATCGCCAGCGTGACATAGACCGACACCAGCAGCGCCTTGTCCGCCATCGGATCGAGCAGCGCGCCGAGCGCCGAGCGCAGGTTCCACCGCCGCGCCAGCCAGCCGTCCAGCGCGTCCGACACGCCGGCGCCGACGAACACGAAGAAGGCGATGTCGAGCCGCCCCTTGATGATGAGCCACACCGCCGCTGGCACGGCGCACAGCCGCAGCAGGGTGATCAGGTTCGGCAGGGTGAAGGGCCCGGCCTCGGCCGGGCGCCGCCCGCCGGCGTCAGAACCGGCCACCAAGCCGCACCAGCCAGGCGGTTCCCTGGCGCCCCTCCGCCGGAGCGAGCGTCACCCCCGCCCCGGCGAGCTCTTCGGCAGCCTGTGCCGCATCGGCCCTGAGCGACAGCCGGAGCCGCGCCGAATCGGTCGAAATCGCCAGGATCTCGATGCGCGCGACCAGCGGATGGGCGGCAAGCCGCCGGCGCATCTCCAGCCACTCGGGGAAGGTGCTGTAGGTCGCCGCCGCCTCGATCACCGCCGCCGCCGGGCCGCCGACGCCGCCGCCGGGCGGGGGTGGCGCCTCGCCGCGGCCGCGGGCGGCGATGGCGGCGCCGCTGAACACCACGGTGATGCGGGCGGAATAGCCGGTGCGGGTCGAGCGTTCCTCCTCGATGGTGATCGCCTCGACGAGCGACTCGATCTCGGCATCCGTCGCGTTGGGCGGCAGGCCAGCGCGGGCGGCGATGCGGCGGTAGGCCTCGCGCTGGCCGGCGGCGAGCGCACGTTCGCGCGCCACCACGGCGTTCTCCGCCACCGCTTCCGCCGGCACGCCGCGTTCCACCATGTTGGGCAGCGCCGGCGCCGCCGCCCCGCCGCCGAACACCGCCTGCGGCGTCGCCTGCGCCCATGCCATGCCGGGCGGGAGACCGAGCATCAGCGCCAGGGCAATTGCGGGGATCGGCCAGACATGGTGCATTCCGCGCCCTCCGGGCCGGCGGGCCCTGCCACGCCGGACCTTCCGAATAGCCGATCCGAGGCCGCCATGACCAGCCCGACCGGGCCGCTCTCCTACCGCGATGCCGGCGTGGACATAGACGCCGGCGACGCGCTGGTGGACCGCATCAAGCCGCTGGCCTGCTCGACCGCCCGCGCCGGCGTGCTGGGCGGATTGGGCGGCTTCGGCGCGCTGTTCGACCCCCGCGCCGCCGGCTTCGCGGACCCCGTCCTGGTGGCGACGACGGACGGCGTCGGCACCAAGCTGCGGGTCGCCGTCGAATCCGGCCTGCACGCCACCGTCGGGCAGGATCTGGTGGCGATGTGCGTCAACGACCTCGTGGTGCAGGGCGCGGAACCGCTGTTCTTCCTGGATTACTTCGCGACCGGCGCGCTCGATGTCGAACAGGCGGCGACGATCATCGCCGGCATCGCCGAGGGCTGCCGGATCGCCGGCTGCGCCCTGGTCGGCGGCGAGACGGCCGAGATGCCCGGCATGTACGCCGCCGGCGACTACGACCTCGCCGGCTTCGCGGTGGGTGCCGCCGAGCGCGGGCGGCTGCTGCCGCGGCAGGACATCGCGCCGGGCGACCTGGTGCTCGGGCTTGCCGCCTCCGGCGTGCACTCCAACGGCTTCTCGCTGGTGCGGAAGATCCTGGCGCTGTCCGGGGCGCGCCTGTCGGATCCGGCGCCCTTCGCCGAGGGCGCGACGCTCGGGCAGGCGTTGATGGCGCCGACCCGAATCTATGTCCGGCCGCTGCTCGCGCTGCACCGCGCCGGGCTGCTCAAGGCGGCGGCCCACATCACCGGCGGTGGGCTGCCGGGCAACCTGCCGCGCGTGCTGCCCGCGGGCGTCGCCGCCGAGATCGAGGCCGGCTGGCCGGTGCCGCCGGTGTTCGGCTGGCTGGCCCGCACCGGCCATGTCGCGCCCGAGGAGATGCTGCGCGTGTTCAACTGCGGCATCGGCATGGCGCTGGTGGTGGCGGAGCAGGACGCGGAGGCCGCGGCCGCGCTGCTCGCCGCTGAGGGGGAGGCGGTGCGGCGGATCGGCCGCCTCGTGCCCCATGACGGCGCGCCGGAGGCCCGGATCGCCCTGCCGCCGGGCTGGCCGGCGTGAACCGCCGCCCGACCGCGATCCTGATCTCCGGCCGCGGCTCCAACTTGGCCGCGCTGCTGGCGGCGGCGGCCGACCCGTCCTACCCCGCGCGCATCGCGCTCGTGCTGTCGAACCGGCCGGATGCCGCCGGGCTCGACCGCGCGCGGACGGCCGGGGTGCCCGCCGCCGTCGTGGACCACCGCACCTTCCGGGGCGACCGCGCGGCCTTCGAGGCGGCGGTGAACGAGAGGCTCGACGCTGCCGGCGTCGAGATCGTGGCGCTGGCCGGCTTCCTGCGGGTGCTGACGGAAGGCTTCGTCGCCCGCTGGCAGGACCGGCTGGTGAACATCCACCCCTCGCTGCTGCCGGCCTTCAAGGGGCTCGATACCCATGCGCGCGCGCTCGCGGCCGGGGTGAAGATCCACGGCTGCACCGTCCACCTCGTGCGTGCGGGGGTGGACGAGGGGCCAATCCTGGCCCAGGCCGCCGTGCCGGTGCTGGACGAGGACACCGAGGCGACGCTCGCCGCCCGGGTGCTGGAGCAGGAACACCGCATCTACCCGCCGGCGCTGGCGGCGCTCGCCGCCGGGCGGGTGCGCATCGCGGGCGGCCGGGCGATCGTGACGGGGGCGGCGGCGCCGGCAGGCGCGCTCGCCAACCCCTTGCCCGCCCCGGCCGCGCCGCCTACACCAAGCACCGGTTGAGACCAGTCGCCGAGGGGAAGGCCGTGGCCGAGCAGGAGCAGCAGGTGGAGTTCATCCCGGTCAAGGACACCGACATCCTGTCGGAACGGACCGAGATGTTCGAGCGTTTCAACCAGTTCACCGTCTACGCCATCGTCGGCACCGCGGCGCTGCTGGTGCTGCTCGCGATCTTCCTCGCCTGACCGGGGCGCTCTCCGTCCGCCGCGCGACCGGGGCCGATCTTCCGGCCATCGTCGCCATGCTCGCCGATGACGCGCTGGGCGCGGCGCGGGAGGATGCCCGCCTGCCGCTCACGCGCGGCTACGCCGACGCCTTCGCCGCCATCGCCGCCGACCCCAACCAGCTTCTCGTCGTGGCGGAAGCGGACGGCGAGGTGGTGGGCACCCTGCAGATCACCTTCATCCCCGGCCTGTCCTACCAGGGCGCCTGGCGCGGGCAGATCGAGGGGGTGCGGATCGCCGCCGCCCGCCGCGGCCAGGGCCTCGGGCAGCGGCTGATCCGCTGGGCGGTGGAGGAGTGCCGCGCGCGCGGCTGCCGGATCGTGCAGCTGTCCACCAACATGTCACGGACGGACGCGCAACGCTTCTACGAGCGGCTGGGCTTCAGCCGTTCGCACTACGGCTACAAGCTTGACCTGGGCGTGGGCTGAACCCCGCCCAGCCTGGCCTTTTCTGGCGCGTGGCCGCCACACCAGCCCTGCGCGCCATCCGCCCGGCCTTGCGGCCGGGCGTATCAGCCGACGATCTCGTAGCCCGCGAAGAAATAGGCGATCTCGATCGCCGCGTTCTCCGGGCTGTCGGAGCCGTGGACGCTGTTGGCCTCGATGCTTTCCGCGAACATCGCGCGGATGGTGCCGGAGGCGGCCTTCTTCGGGTCGGTCGCGCCCATCAGCTCGCGGTTCTTCGCCACCGCGTTCTCGCCTTCCAGCACCTGCACCACCACCGGGCCGGAGACCATGAAGTCCACGAGGTCGTTGAAGAACGGGCGGTGGGCGTGGACCTTGTAGAACTCCTTGGCGTGCGCGCGGCTCATCCAGATGCGCTTCTGCGCGACGATGCGCAGGCCCGCGGCCTCGAATTTCGCGTTGATCGCGCCGGTCAGGTTGCGGTTGGTGGCGTCCGGCTTGATGATAGAGAGCGTGCGCTCGACGGCCATGGGTCTTTTCCTTTTATCTGTCGGGTCGTCCCGGTAAATCTTCGGGGCGGCGCATAACATGGAGGCTTCGTCGATGAAAGCGCATTTCGAGATGATGGCCGCCTATAACGCATGGGCGAATCGTCGCCTCTACGCGGCGTCCGAGGGAGTTTCGGACGCCAACCGCCGCTCCGACCAGGGCGCGTTCTTCGGCGGCCTCCACCAGACCCTGAACCACATCCTCGTCGCAGACGTGATCTGGATGGCCCGGTTCCGCGGCCAGACCCCGCCGAAATGGAAGCTCG
>CALBEG010000285.1 GCA_937927455.1 uncultured Elioraea sp.
CCGGCTGCCGGCCAAGCGAGCCACCAGGGCACGCCGAAGCCGCCGACATGCGTCGCCGACGGTTGAGCGGTGAGGAGGGCCGCGGTGTAGGCGCCAACAGCGACGAAGCCGAGCCCGCCGAAGTTCATCAGCCCCGTCAGCCCCCACTGCAGGTTCAAGCCCAAGGTGAGCACCGCGTAGATACAGGCGAGCGTGCCGAGCGTTGCGGCGTAGAGGAGTGCCTGTTCCATGGCTCAGATCATTCCCCTGAACAGCCCCTGCGGCCGCAGGAGCAAGGTCGCGATCAACACGACGAAAGCAACCGCCGACTTGTAGGTGGGCTCGAGAAGCGGGGCGCCGTCGCGCAGCGGGTAGGTGGAGCACTCTTCGGCAAGCCCGAGAATCACACCGCCAAACGCTGCACCCCATGGCCGGCCGATGCCGCCCAGGATGGCCGCAGCGAACGAGGCGAGCAGCACATTGAACCCCATCACCGGCTGCAATTGCGTATCGAGGCCGAGGAACACGCCAGCCACCGCGACCAGCACGGCAGCGATGACCCAAGTGAGGCGAATCACCGCCGCCGTTGCAACGCCGCTGATGCGCGCAAGATCGGGATCATCCGACATCGCGCGCATCGCCCTCCCCGCCCTGGTGCGGGAGAGGAGGAGATGGAGAATGAAGGCGCAGAGCGCAGCACCGAGGATGATCCAGATGTGCCGCGCCTGGATCCTGACCCCTTCGAAGACAAGCGGCGGAACGATCGGGCGCGGGAACGTCAGCGGCGTGGGGCCGAAGAAGAGATAGATCAGCGCCCGCAGCATTAGGGCAACACCGAACGAGGAGATGAGAAGGACGGCAGGCAGGCTCCTGCGCAGGCGTGCGTAGAACAGCGCATCGGCAACCAGCGCGGCAGGAATGGTCGCCGCGGCGGCAAAGGGAATCGAGGCCCAGACGCTGATGCCCAAGCCGGTCGAGGCGGCGAGCGCAACGTAGGCGCCGAGCGCCATCAGGTCGCCGTGTGCGAAATGGGCAAACCGCATCACGCCGTAGATGAGCGAGAGCCCGATGGCGGAAAGCGCGTAAATCGCGCCGAGCACCAGCCCAGGGATGAGGTAGAAGTTGACGAACGCGAGCATCAGGCAAAGCCGGGCTGGCGGGACGGCGGCAGAGGGGGCGGCGCCCAATACCCGCCAACACCAGGGGCTTGCGCCATCTCAGCCGCCAAGGAACAGCCGGCCGATGTCGGGGTCGGCGAGCAGGGCGGGGCCGGGCGCGGTGGCGCGGTTCCTCCCCATCGCCAGCACCACGCCGCGATCGGCGATGGCGAGTGCAGGACGTGCGTTCTGCTCTACCATCACAATGCCGATTCCTGCCTGCGCGATCTTCTGCACGCGGGCGAAGATGGCGCTGCAGAACTTGGGCGACAGACCTGCGGTCGGTTCGTCGAGCATGATCAGTCGCGGCTCGAGCATCAGGGCGCGCGCGATCGCCACCATCTGCCTCTGCCCGCCCGAAAGCCGCCCGGCCGGGGTGGCAAGCCTGGCGGCGAGATCCGGAAACAACGCAAGTGCCCGTTCCTTGCCTTCTCGAAACCTCTTCGGCTGGGCATAGACGCCCATGGCGAGGTTCTCCTCGACGGTGAGAGAGGGGAAGACGTTGCGCTCCTGCGGCACGTAAGCAAGGCCGCGCAGCACCATGCTCTCGGCAGGCGCGTTGGCGATTTCCTCGCCCGCGAAGCGCACATGCCCGGCGCGGATGCACACGAGACCCGCAATCGCCTTCATCAGAGTCGACTTGCCAGCGCCATTGGCGCCGACGATGACGACCACCTCGCCTGCATCAGCATCGAGATCGACACCGTTCAGAATGTCGGTCTCGCCGTAGCCGCCGGTGAGCCCGCGAACTTCGAGCAGGGCCATCAGTGCACGTCGAACGTCATGCCGAGATAGGCCTCGGCTACCTGAGGGTCGTTTCGCACCTCGCCGATCGAGCCGGCGGCGATCACGCGGCCCTCGGCCAGGCACCAGACGCGGGTGCAGAGGTCGGCGACGAGGTCGAGGTCGTGCTCGATGACGAGGAAGGTGATCCCCTCCTCGCGGTTCAGGGCAGCGATGATCTCCGCGATCTCGCGCAGGAGCGTGCGGTTCACCCCCGCAGCGGGTTCGTCGAGCAGAATCACGGATGCCCCGCTCATCAGCGCCCGGCCGAGTTCGACGAGTTTCTTCTGCCCGCCGGAGAGCGCGCTCGCCGGCGCCTCGGCATGACGGGCGAGATTGAGCCGCTCGAGCACGCCGAGCGCGCGCGCGCGCAACGCCTCCTCTTCGCGTCGGATTTGCCTGCGCGCCAGCCATGGCGCGGGAAGCCGCTCGCCCGACTGGTTCGGAGCGGCGACCATCAGATTCTCCAACACTGTCATGCGCGAAAAGAGACGGGGAATTTGGAAGGTACGCGCCAGGCCGCGGGCGTGCAGCCGCCAGGGCGGCTCGCCGGTCACGTCCTCGCCACGCAGACGGATCGTTCCGCCATCTGGCGGAAGGAAGCCCGCGATGATCGCGAACAGGGTGGATTTGCCCGCGCCGTTCGGCCCGATCAACCCGGTGATCGAGCCTTCGGAGACCTCGAGAGAGACGCAGTCGAGGGCAACGAAGCCGCCGAAGCGCTTCGTCACCCCCGAAACGGAGAGGGCGGGCGGATCTGCCCGCGCTGTCAAGAGGCGACGGTCTCGACGGTGGCGATGCGGCCCTCGCGCATGGCCCAGACCTCGATCTTGCCTTCCGCATCGCCGGCCTCGTTGAAGTTGACCGGGCCCGACGCGCCCTCGTAGTCGATTGCGCGTCCGGCAGCGATGAGCTCCCGCGCCCTGCGCCACTCGCCGGGGCCGACCACCTCGCCGGGCGGGTTTGCCACCTCGCGCAGGTTGGCGCGGATGGCAGCGCGATCCACCCGACCGGCC
>CALBEG010000286.1 GCA_937927455.1 uncultured Elioraea sp.
GCAGACCACGGCCGTGACCAGCGCATGCGTCCGCCCGGCGAGTGCAGCGAGCTGACGCTTCGCCTCTTCCCCATCGTTCGGCTTGTCGAACCAGCCGCCATCGCAGACGAGCAGCTGGTCGGCGCCGATGACCAGGGCTTCAGGCCGCTCATCGCTCGCGCGCTTGGCTTTCAGTTCAGCGAGCAGAAGCGCGCACTCCTCAGCCGCCAGTCCCTCTGCTCTGGCACTGTCCTTCACCCTCGCCTCGTCCACCCGCGGAGCAACGATCTCGAACGCAAGGCCTGCCGCGCGCAGAAGCCCGGCCCGCGTGGCCGAGGACGATGCGAGGACAAGCGGCGGCTCCGCTGCCTGTAGGAACCCAGTCACGGCGAAGGGCCAGTCGGTGCGATTGCTTCCGCCCGCCGCCTATCCCAGTTCTCCATCAGCTGGAGAACCGTCGTCGCCGTCTCTTCAATGGACCGTCGCGTGACATCGACCATGGGCCAGCCGCGCTGGACGCACAGCCGCTTGGCGGCGAGAAGTTCGGCCTTCACCACTTCCGGATCGATGTAGCTGTGCTCGCACACATGATAGCTGCCCGGTCCGATCATGCGCAGGCGATGACGCCTGATTTCAATCAGCGCGTCCGGGGCGAGGGTCAACCCGATCACCGGGCACTTGACGCGATCGAGGGCCGCAGGGGGTGGAAGATTGGGCACCAACGGCACATTGGCAGCCTTGATGCCGCGGTTGGCGAGATAGAAACAGGTTGGCGTCTTTGAAGACCGAGACACCCCGACCAACACGACATCCGCCTCCAGGATCCCCTCCTCCCCCTGGCCGTCATCGTGCGCCAGCACGTAGTGCATGGCATCAATGCGCCGAAAATAGTCCGCATCCAGCACGTATTGCCGGCCAGGCTTGCCGGCGATCCGCCGGCCCACATAGTTGGCGAGCATCTCGAGCGTGGGATCGAGGACGGAGACCGCCGGCAGGCCGAGGCGATCGCAAAACGTCTCGAGTTCGGCCCGCAGGCTGCGATCCGTCAGCGTGTAGAGGACGGGCCCTGGTTCAGCCTCGATGCCGGCCAGGACCCGATCGAGCTGGAAGCGGCTCCTGATCAGCGGCCACCGATGCTGCACGAAGGCGAGCCCCTCGAACTGTGCGACGCACGCCCTGGCGAGGCTATGCAGCGTCTCGCCGGTCGCGTCTGAGATCAAGTGCAGGTCCACGCGATTGCGGCTCATCGCAGCGATCCCAGTCGCCCCACCCTGTGGATCGCCGGGGAAGGCGGGGACAAGGCGGAGAGGGCAGCGGGGCCCTGCCGGCAGATCCCTCCCATGCGTGCATCCCGACCAGCCGACGAACACGGTCGCACAGAGTCTGCCCAAGCCTGGGATAGCATGAAGCCTCCTTCGCCCAATCCCTCTTCTTCCAACATTCTTTCGCCGGTTTGCCTGTGGATAAGCTTGTGGGTTGCACTGGCATCGAGCTGCATCCCCGTCATCCACACCACCAGCATTCTACCACCTCTTCTCTTTTCACTTTCGTGCGGTCACGTTGGGTGTGCATGACGGAAGACGCAGTCCTGACGAAGCCCCTTCTTGCCGTCCTGGCTGGGCAGACACGTGATCCACCTCCCATTTGGCTGATGCGCCAGGCTGGCCGCTACCTGCCGGAATACCGAAAGGTGCGGTCCGAGGCGCCGGATTTCCTCGCCTTCTGTCTGGCGCCGGAACTGGCCACCGAGGTCACACTGCAGCCGATCAGACGCTACGGGTTCGATGCCGCAATCCTGTTCAGCGACATTCTTGTTCCGCCCTTCGCGCTTGGCCATCCGGTGCGCTTCGAAGCGGGTGAGGGGCCTCTGTTGGCCAGAGTGACGGGGCGCGCCGACATCGAGGCGCTCGATCTCGCGCGGGCGCGGTCGGTCTGGGCGCCGGTGATGGAGACGGTGCGCCGCCTGCGCGTGGCCTTGCCGGCTGATGTCACTCTGATCGGCTTCGCGGGCGCGCCCTTCACCGTTGCTGCCTACATGGTGGAGGGTGGGGGGTCGCGGGACTTTGCCGCCGCCCGCCGGATGGCCCATGCCCAGCCGGACCTGTTCGCTGCACTGGTCGCGCGTCTCGAGGAGGCCACACTCGCCTATCTCAACGAGCAGGCGGAGGCCGGGGCAGAGGCGCTGATGCTGTTCGATTCCTGGGCAGGTGTGCTGAGCCCATCCCAGTTCCGCACCTGGGTGATCGCGCCCACGGCCCGGCTCGTGCGGGCCCTGCGCGCCCGGTTTCCCGACCTGCCGGTCATTGGATTTCCGCGCGGAGCCGGGCCCATGCTGGCCGACTATGCGGCCATCACGGGGGTGAATGCCGTGGGCATCGACACCGCGCTGCCGGCCGCTTGGGTGGCGGGCGTTCTGCCTGCCGGAACGGCGGGTCAGGGCAATCTCGACCCCATGGCGCTCGTGGCCGGTGGAGCAGCCTTGAGGCGGGAGGTGGAGAGCCTGCTCGCCGAGGTCCGCGGCAGGCCGTGGATCCTCAACCTCGGCCACGGCATCGTGCCTGAGACGCCGCCGGACCATGTTGCTGAGCTGACCGCGATCGTGCGGTCGGGCCGCTGACCCTGGACCCGGCTGGACGACCGCGCGGGTGATCCCATTTCAGCGCGCAGAGCGAGGGAGGTGGTGGGATGGATGCGGTGACGGCTCTCGTTGATGTCGACCGGCCGAGAGGCGGGCGCGCGGTTCCGCGGGTCGCGGTCGTCCTGTTCAACCTGGGAGGGCCGGACAGGATCGAGAATGTCCGCCCGTTCCTCTACAACCTCTTCTCTGATCGCGCGATCATCCGTGCCCCTTCCCCCATCCGCCAGCTGCTGGCTTGGCTGATCACCAAACGCCGCCTTGGCCCTGCGACAGAGAACTACGAGATCCTCGGCGGTGGCTCGCCGCTCCTGGAGCTGACCGAAGAACAGGCGCGGGCCCTCGAGAAGGCCTTGAGGCCAGAGATCGAAGCGCGCTGTTTCGTTGCGATGCGCTACTGGCATCCGATGAGCGAGGAGGCAGCGAAGGCGGTGCGCGACTGGGGTCCCGATGAGGTGATCCTGTTGCCTCTCTACCCGCAATTCTCCACCACCACCTCAGGCTCATCGCTCGATGCCTGGCGAGAGGCGGCAGTCAAGGTTGGCCTCGTGGCACCGACAAAGATCATCTGCTGCTACCATTCCGATCCTGGGTTTGTCGGTGCGACGGCTGCGATCGTGCGCCGTGCTTATGATCAGGCCCGGGCAGACCTCGATCCGTCGATTCCGCTCCGTGTCCTGTTCAGTGCGCATGGGCTTCCGGAAAGCATCGTCAAGGCAGGTGATCCCTATCAATGGCAGGTCGAGCAGACCGTGGCGTCGGTGGTGGCGGCGATGGACATCCCGGAACTCGACCACGTGGTTTGCTACCAG
This sequence comes from uncultured Elioraea sp., assembly GCA_937927455.1. Lineage (GTDB taxonomy): Bacteria > Pseudomonadota > Alphaproteobacteria > Acetobacterales > Acetobacteraceae > Elioraea. The sequence goes on from CALBEG010000286.1 coordinate 3,427, forward strand.
TCCCGCGTGACACCGCAGAAATGGATCGGCCCCTCGACCGAGGAGGAAATCAAGCGCGCCGGCAAGGACGGGGTCGCCATCCTCGTCGTGCCAATCGCTTTCGTCTCGGAACACAGCGAAACGCTGGTCGAGCTCGACATCGAGTATCGCGAGGAGGCCAAGCATTTCGGCGTACCGGCCTATTTCCGCGCCCCGGCGCACAATGCGGATGCGGGGTTCATCGCCTCGCTCGCCTCTCTCGTCCGCCGCGCGAGAGGGGCTGACCGTTCCCTCTGCAGCTTCCGCGGCGGCCGCACTTGCCCCAAGGAGCATGCTGACTGTCCGCATGCCAAACGAGCATCCGCTCCTGTGCGCCGGGTTTCCGTCTCCGCCTGAACGTTTGCTCGGTCTTGCGCTCAGCGGGCGGTCCGTGCGCCGCCGGGGTTTCGGCCCCGGGCCAGCGGTCGCGTAGCCCGCTCAGGCGAAACGCCTGAGGTCGAGCGTACGCGGATGCTCGCGGCTGACGCCGTGGCGGGGCGGGGGCATCAGTCCCGGTGTGTGTCCGAACGGAAGGAACCGGGAGCGGCGGCGTGCTTCGGCCTCGTTCGCGTTCACCGGGAAGGTCTCGTAGGCCCGCCCGCCGGGGTGGGCGACGTGATAGGTGCAGCCACCGAGCGAACGGCCGGTCCAGCTGTCATAAACGTCGAACACAAGCGGCACCTGCGCGCCGATGGTGGGGTGTAGGGCCGAAGGCGGCTGCCAGGCCTTGAAGCGAACGCCGGCGACATACTCGCCTTCGGTGCCCGTGGGTGAAAGCGGCACGGCAATACCGTTGCAGGCGAGCACGTACCGCTCCTCCACCCAGGCCGAAACCTTCGCCTGCACCCGTTCTACAGACGAGTCGACGTAGCGCACCGTCGCGCCCGCATACGCCTCCTCGCCCAGCACGTGCCACGGCTCAAGGGCGCGGCGAAGCTCGAGCGTCATTCCCCGCGCGGTGATGGTGCCGATTAAGGGAAAGCGGAACTCGAGATGGGGCGCGAACCACTCGGGCTTGAGGGGGAAGCCGTGTCCGGCCAGTTCCTCCAGCACGTCGCGGAAGTCCTGTTCGACGAAGTGGGGCAGCATGAAGTCGTCGTGCAGCCGTGTGCCCCAGCGGACCAGCCGCCGTTCGTAGGGGTTCTCCCAGAAGGCGGCGATGGCGGAGCGCAGCAGGAGCTGCTGAACCAAGCTCATCTGCCAGTGCGGGGGCATTTCGAAAGCGCGGAACTCGACAAGGCCGCGCCGCCCCCCCGACGAGGCGGGATCATACAGCTTGTCGATGCAGAACTCGGCGCGGTGGGTGTTGCCGGTGACGTCGACCAGCAGGTTGCGGAATAAGCGATCGACCAGCCAGGGCGGGGTTTCCGCACCTGATCTGATCTTGGAGAAGGCGATCTCGAGTTCGTAGAGGCTGTCGCTTCTTGCCTCGTCGACTCGCGGGTGCTGGCTCGTTGGCCCGATGAACTGGCCGGAAAACAGGTAGGAGAGGGAGGGGTGGTTGTGCCAGAAGCCGACGAGGCTCTTCAGCAGGTCGGGGCGGCGCAGGAACGGGCTGTCGGCCGGGGTGGCGCTGCCCAGCACGACATGGTTGCCCCCTCCCGTGCCGACGTGGCGGCCGTCGATGTCGAACTTCTCCGCCGCGAGGCCGACACGCCGCGCCTCCTCGTAGAGGGTGCGCGTCCGCTGCAAGAGCTCCTGCCAGGATGCGGCCGGGTGCACGTTCACCTCGATCACCCCAGGGTCGGGAGTGATGGAGAAGTGGCGAAGACCGGGGTGAAAGGGAGGCAGATAGCCTTCGAGGATGAGTTTTCGGCCCATCTCCGTCGCCGTATCCTCGACAGCGGCGACGAGGTCGAGCCAGTCCTCGGCGGCAGCGACCGGCGGGAGGAACACGTGCAGAAGGCCCCGGCGCGGTTCGACGCAGAGCGCGGTGCGGACCACGTCCGGCTCCTCGCTTCCCGGTTCCGGCAAGCGTTGTTCGATCACCGGCTGGATCGCGCCCTCACCCGGGCGCCCCAGCCGCGCGCGGGGAGGGAGCGGCGTGGTGGCGAGCGGGTCCTGCGGCGGTTCGGTGTCGATCGCGGCCTCGGATGCCCAGGGCAGGCTCTCCAGCGGCAGGCGGAAACCGATCGGCGAGTCGCCGGGGATCAGGAACATCACGCCGGGCCGAAAGAACCACGGCCCGGTCTGCCAGCGCCGCTCCCGCCCCAGGCCCACGCGGCGCAGAGGCAACACAGTACCGACCGGTGAGCCGAGCCCCTGTTCGAACACGCGGGCGAGGCGGGCGCGCTCGAGCGGATCCTTGAGCTTCGCGTCCTCGGCGAGGACGTTGGCTGGCAGGCGTCTTTCGCGCCAGAGGTAGTAGTGCGCGTCTTCATAGGCCGGGAGGGCGCAGGCGGGGTCGACCTGCAGGCGTTCGGCCAGGCGGGCGGCGAAGCGCGCGGCGAGAGCGGCGTCGGCATCGTCGCGGTCGTCGTCGGAGGCGAACAGGGCGGGGTCGCGCCAGACCGGTTCGCCATCGGTGCGCCAGTGCGCATAGAGCGCCCAGCGCGGCAGCTGTTCGCCCGGGTACCACTTGCCCTGGGCGTAGTGCAGAGCGCCGCCCGGGGCCCAGGCAGCATGCAGACGCCGCATGAGCCGCCCGGCGATTGCGCGCTTGGTGGGGCCGAGGGCGTCGGTGATCCATTCCGCCCCGTCGCGGTCGGTGGCCGAGACGAAGGTCGGCTCCCCGCCCATGGTGAGGCGGACGGAGGCCCGCTCGAGACGCGCATCGACCGCGTGGCCGGCCGCTTCGATCGCGGCCCACTCCTCCTCGGTGTAGGGTTTGGTGACGCGCGGGGTCTCCGCCACCCGCCGCACGCTCATGGCGAAGGAGAAGTCGACTTCGCACGTCTCGACCAGGCCCGAGACCGGCGCGGCGGAGACCGGGTCTGGCGTGGCGGCGAGGGGGATGTGGCCTTCGCCGGCGAACAGGCCCGAGGTGGGGTCGAGCCCGACCCAGCCCGCGCCGGGCAGGTACACTTCGGCCCAGGCGTGCAGGTCGGTGAAGTCCGCCGGTGGGCCCGCCGGGCCTTCCAGGGGCTTCTCGTCGGCGACGAGCTGGATCAGGTAGCCCGAGCAGAACCGGGCGGCAAAGCCGAGATGGCGCAGGAGCTGCACCAGAAGCCAGCCCGTGTCCCGGCAGGAGCCCTTGCCTTGACGGAGCGTCTCCTCCGGCGACCACACTCCGGGCTCCAAGCGCACGATGTAGGCGATCTCGCGCGACAGCCGGCGGTTGAGCTCGACCAGGAAGGCGACGGTCGGCTGCCGGTCGCGCGGGATGGAGGAAAGGAGGGCGGAGAACAGAGGCCCCTGCGGTTCGATGCGGCGGAACGGGGCGAGTTCCTGATCCAGCACCTGGTCATACTCGAACGGAACCATCTCGGCCTGAGGCTCGAGGAAGAAGTCGAACGGGTTGATGGTCGCCATGTCGGCGACAAGGTCGACCACCACCTCGAAGCGGTCGACGCGTTCGGGGAACACGACGCGGGCCAGGACGTTGCCCTGCGGGTCCTGCACCCAGTTCAAGAAATGGGGCTTCGGCTCGACCGTCAGCGAATAGGCGAGGATCGGGGTTCTGCAGTGTGGAGCGGGACGCAGGCGGATGGTCTGCGGCGCGAGCCCGACCAAGCGGTCGTAGCGGTAGGCGGTGCGGTGGGTCAGCGCGACATGGATGCTCATCGCGTCTTCCCCGAGACTGCTGATGGTCGATCGTCCGGCGGCTGGGGACTGGCAAAACGAAGGCCGCTTCGAGAGAAGCGGCGTTCGGGCTTCATCGGGGCGGACACGGCGGGCCGAGGCGCCGAGGGGATCGCTTCGGTTCCGCCGCGGCTCAGTGCAGCTTCTGCGGCAAATCCTCGATCGCGCGGCCGATCAGGGCGGCGTGTCGGTCTGGGGTGAGGTGTTCGGAGATCAGCCGCCTGGTGGCCGCGACGGCAAGGTCGGCCGCCTTGGCGCGGATGGAAGCCTCGGCCTCGGCCTCGGCGGCGGCGATGCGATCGAGCGCCATTCTCTCGCGCCGTGAGAGCGTGGCGGCCGTCGCTTCGGCGAGCTCCTTCGCGACGCGCTCGGCCTCCTCTCGGGCGTGGGCGAGCACAGCTTCGGCTTCGGTGCGAGCCGCCTCGTGCTTGGCCTTGGCGTCGCGCAGCAGCGCCTCCGCCTCGGCCCGCAGCCGCCCGGCCTCCGCGATCTCGGCGCGGATCCGCTCCGCCCGTGCATCGAGCAGGCGCACGATGCGCAGGATCAGAGGCTTCCAGGCAACGGCGAGGAAGACCAGGAACGAGACCGCGACCCAGAATTTCGGGTCGTTCAGCGCCAGAGCGGCCATGCGTGCCTCCGTCTCAGCTTCGCGCTGCATCGGCGACCGCCGCCTGGACCCGTGCCGGGTCAGGCGAGATGCCGATCAGGCGCGCGGTTGCGGCCTGGGCGGCGGCCACCGCCACCTCCTCGATGGTGGTTTCTGCCCTGGCCTGCGCTTCCGCGATGCGCGCCTCCGCCTCCGCAATCTGCTTCGCAAGACGCGCCGCCTGGTCGGCTTCCGCCTTGGCGGCTTCCGCCTTGGCCCGCTCGATTGCGGCTCGGATCGCGGCTTGCGCCTCGGCACGCGCCTTGGCCTGTGCCTTTTCGGCTTCGGCCATCGCCCGATCCGCTTCGTCCTTCAGCGCCCGCGCCTGTTCCAGATCGGCGGCGATCCTCGCCGCCCGTTCCTCGAGCACGGAGGCGACGGGAGGGAGCGCGACCTTCGAGACGATGAGATAGAGCGCACCGAAGATCACCAAGAGCCAGAGCACTTGGCTGAGGATCAGCGGATTGCCGAACTCGAGTTGCGGCATCGTCCGGGCTCCGAGACCGGGGTCGCGGGGCTGGGGCCCCGCCGCCGGCTGACGAGAGTTCAGGCGAACAGGATGAGGAAGGCGATCAGCAGCGCGAACAGCGCCACCGCCTCCGTCAGCGCGAAGCCCAGAATGCCGATCGGGAACACCGCGTCGCGGGCAGACGGGTTGCGCGCGACCGAGGAGATCAGCGAGGAGAAGATGTTGCCGATGCCCAAGCCCACGCCGAAGAGGGCGATCACGGCGATGCCGGCTCCAAGAGCCTTGGCGGCTTCAACGTCCATGGTGGTGTTCCCTTGCTGTGACGGTTGAGGGGGCTCGCTGCGCCGTGCCTTCGGCTCAATGCAGATGCACGGCGTCGTGCAGGTAGATGCAGGTGAGGATCGCGAACACGTAGGCCTGCAGGAACGCGACCAGGAACTCGAACGCGACCAGGGCGACGTTGAGTGCGAGCGGTGCCGCCGCGCCAATAAGGCCGAGAGACCCAAGCCCGCCCAGCAGAACCACGAAGGTCGCGAACACCTTCAGCATGACGTGGCCGGCGACCATGTTGGCGAACAGACGCACGCTGAGCGACACAACGCGCGAGAGATAGGAGATGATCTCCACGGGAATGATGATTGGCGCGAGCGCCACGGGTGCGCCTTCGGGAAAGAAGTATCCGAAAAACCGCATGCCGTGGATGGCGATCGCAACCGCCGTGACTAGCAGGAAGACGATCAGGGCGAGTGTCACCGTCACCGCGATGTGGCTGGTGAAGGTGAAAGCATAGGGCAGCATGCCCAGCAGGTTGCCGAACAGGATGAACATGAAGAGGGTGAAGACGAAGGGGAAGTAGCGCATCCCTTCCTTGCCCACCTGCTCCTTCACCATGCCGGCAACGAACTCGTAGGCGACTTCGGCAAGGCTCTGCACGCGCCCGGGCACCATGGCGCGCGGCTTCATGCCAAGAATCATTAGGGCGGAAATCGCTCCTGCGGCGACCAGCATGAAGAGGTTGGAGTTGGTGAAGCCGGCGACGATGGGCGAGAGCGCGAACTGGCTCAGCGCGTCGATCGTCTTGCCCTCGGCGGCCATTCACTTCCCCCGCTCAGCGTTCGGCCTCCGCGTGCCGCGGCCCAGCATCAGGCGGTAC
>CALBEG010000287.1 GCA_937927455.1 uncultured Elioraea sp.
ACTTCATCGAGCCGCCCGCGTTCGACGAACAATTCGCGCGGCGCAACGGCAGCGGCGGCCAGCGCATCGCGCACGGCTCCCTCGATGGGGCGCCCCTCGCGCGGCAGGGCGGAGAGTGCGACAAGCCCCACCCCGACGCGCGTCGAGCGTTCCACCGTGGCAACGGAGGGCAGGGCGCGCAAGGCAGCCTCGGCCGCCTCCGCCTCCGCCTCCCGCACCACCACGGTGGTCGCGTTGTGCCAGCGGTTGCTGGCGGCGAGTTCGGCCGGGGTGGCGTCGGCGACAATGCGCCCGCGCGCGATCACCACCGCCCGCGTGCAGACCGCCTCCACCTCCTCCAGGATATGGGTGGAGATGATGATGGCCTTCTCGGGCGCCATCGCGGTGATGAGCCTCCGCACCTCCGCTTTCTGGTTGGGGTCGAGTCCGTCGGTCGGCTCATCGAGGATCAGCACCTCCGGGTCGTGCAGCAGGGCCTGCGCCAGCCCCACCCGGCGTTTGAACCCCTTGGAGAGCGCCTCGATCGGATAGAACAGCACATCCCCGAGGCTCGCGAGCCGCACCGCGCGCTCGACCCGCGCCCTCCGCTCTCGCCCGTCGAAGCCGCGTACGGCGGCGATCCAGTCGAGGAAGGCGGCGACCGTCATGTCAGGGTAGGTCGGCGCGCCCTCAGGCAGGTAGCCGAGCACACGCTTCACGGCGAGCGGCTCCGCGAGCACGTCGTGGCCGCACAGCCGGGCTGTGCCGCGCGTAGGCAGGAGGTAGCCAGCGATCATCTTCATGCTGGTGGACTTGCCCGCACCGTTCGGTCCGAGGAAGCCGAGCACCTCTCCGCGCCCGACCGCGAGCGACACCTGATCGACCGCCGTGACGGGGCCGAAGCGTTTGACGAGCCCCAGAGCCTCGATCATCGCCGCCATCGTCCCGCCGTTCCCTCACGTGCGGCGGGGGATTTAGCGAAAACGTCCGCGCGATCAAGGCGTGGGTCCTTCCGGCAGGGCGCGTTGCCGCTCACGCTTGCGCCAGGGCTCAGCCGGCCCGGAGGGTCGGAATGGCCGCCTCGCGCTCGAACAGGTGCAACAGAAGCCGCACGGCCTGCCCGCGCGGTGTGTCGAGTTCGGGGTCGCGATCGAGCAGCAGTGCAGCATCGTCGCGGGCGAGGGAAATGAGCTCAGCATGAGCCGGAAGCTCGGCCAGGCGGAACCGGGGCAGGCCAGATTGGCGCACGCCCAAGGGGTCGCCGCCGCCGCGGAGCACAAGGTCGGCCTCGGCGATGGCGAACCCATCGTCCGTCTCGCAGAGCGTGGTGATGCGCCGGCGTGCGATCTCGCTCGCCGCGTCGTCGTAGACGAGGATGGCGTAGGAAGCCTCGCGCCCGCGGCCGACGCGGCCGCGCAGTTGGTGGAGCTGGGCGAGGCCGAAACGCTCGGCCTGCTCGATCACGATCACGCTCGCCTCCGGCACATCGACTCCCACCTCGATTACCGTGGTGGCAACGAGAAGGCTCAGGCGGCCGGCTGCGAAGTCGGCCATCGCGGCGTCGCGCGCCCTTGCGCCGAGTTTGCCGTGGACAAGGCCGACGCGACCGGGGAAGTGCTGAGCCAGGGCTGCAGCACGCGCTTCGGCGGCGGCGAGGTCGGCTGTTTCGCTGTCCGAGACGAGGGGGCAGACCCAGTACACCCGTGCGCCGGCGGCGAGTTTGCGCCCGACCGCCGCCACCACCTCCTCGACCTTGGAGGCGGGCTTGGCGAGGGTGGTCACCGGCCGGCGGCCGGGCGGGCGCCCGTCGAGGCGGCTCACGTCCATATCGCCCCAGGCGGTAAGCAGCAGCGTGCGCGGGATGGGGGTCGCGGTCATGACAAGCACGTCGACATCGCCCCCCTTGTTCTGCAGCAACAGGCGCTGATGCACGCCGAAGCGGTGCTGTTCGTCGATCACGGCGAGAGCGAGGTCGCGGAAACGCACGTCCTCCTGGAACAAAGCGTGGGTGCCGATCGCGATCGCAGCCGTGCCGGAGGCGAGGGCGGCAAGCGCGGCGTCACGGGCTTTGCCGGTCTCGCGGCCCGTGAGAAGGGCGGTTTTCACCCCGGCGGCGGTGGCGAGCTGCCCGATGGTCGAGGCGTGCTGGCGGGCAAGGAGGTCGGTCGGCGCCATCAGGCAGGCCTGGGCGCCGGCCTCCACCGCGCGCAGCATGGCGAGCGTGGCGACGATGGTCTTGCCGGCACCGACGTCGCCCTGCAGCAGGCGGAGCATGCGGGTCGGCGCGGCGAGGTCGGCATCGATCTCTGCCAATGCCTTCTCCTGGGCAGGGGTGAGGGCGTGGCCGAAGGCGGCAAGGGCCTTGGCGCGCAGGCAACCGTCTCCCTCGAGGGGGCGGCCGCGCAGCGTGCGGAATCGCCGGCGGGATAGGGCGAGCGCCACCTGCTGGGCGAGGAGTTCGTCGTAGGCGAGGCGAAGCCGGGCCGGGGCGAGGGGTGAAAGGTCGGCATCCCTTGCCGGACTGTGGGCGGCGTGGAGGGCGTCTCGCCACGTCGGCCAGCCGCGGCGAGAGAGCAAGGCCGGGTCGGCCCATTCAGGCAGCTCCGCAACCCGGGTGAGCGCAGCCGCCACGGCGCGCCGCACCTCCCACGGCGCCAGCCCTGCGGTCAGCCGATAGAGCGGCTCGACCTCAGGCAGCTCCGCCACCCGGTCGGGCGGCAGGATGAAATCCGGATGCGGCATAACGAGCCGCCCCCGGTCGAGCCGAACTTCGCCGGAGATGAGCCTGGGCGCGCCAAGCGGCAGGAGCCCGGCCCGTGCGGCCCCCTTGCCGAACAGGAGCACGTCGAGCTCGCCCGTGCCGTCGCTCACCGTGATCACCCACGGCGCGGCGGCGCTACGCGGTTGCCTCCGCCGCGCGACCGTCACCTCGAGGGTTGCCACCTGGCCCGGAGCGCAGGCGGCGATGGGAGGGCGGAGCCGACGGTCGATCAGCCGATCGGGCAGATGGAACAGCAGGTCGAGCACCCGTGCCCCGCCTGCCGCTCGCGCGAGCAAGGCCTCGCGCCGCGCCCCGACCCCGGGTAGGGAGGAGAGCGGGGAGAATACTGGCAGCAGGATGTCGGGGCGGCTCACGGGCTGACAGGACCGGCGGGTGGCGTATATGACAAGTCGAGGGGGCAGCCGGAAGGCCTGGCTCCCCGCTTGTCGTTGCTTCGGACTGCGCACGCCGCGAATGGACCCAAGACGCAAACGCCTGCTCTTTCGCGCCCGCCACCGCGGCACGCGCGAGGCGGACGCCCTGATCGGCGGTTTCGTCGCCGAGACGATCCAGACGATGGACGAGAAGGCGTTGGACGAGCTGGAGGGCGTTCTCGACCTGTCTGACCCCGACCTCCTTGACTGGCTGGCCGGGCGCAAGCCCGTTCCGGGCGAGCACGACGGGCCGGTGCTGCGTGCTATGCTCGCCTGGGCGAAGACAAGGCACATGGGCGCCCATGGCTGAGCCCCGGATCGTTCTTGCCGGCGCGCCCGAGGGGTTCGACGCCGCCCTGATTGCGCGGGCGAGGGCGGAGCACGCCGGAAGCCTCCTCCATGTGTGCCGCGACGATGCGCGCATGAGCCGGCTGGCCGAGGCGCTTGCCTTCTTCGCACCCGAAGCCGAGGTGCTGCAGTTTCCGGCCTGGGACTGCCTGCCCTATGACCGGGTGGGCCCGAATCCGGAAATTACCGCACGGCGAATCGATGCGCTGACCAGGCTGCTCGCTCCGTCGGCCGCCCCGCGCATCGTTCTGACCACGGTGAACGCCCTCGTGCAGCGTGTGCCCGCGCCGGAGATGTTCCGCGACTCTGTGCTGGCCGTCGCCAGGGGCGCACGCATGCGGCTCGAGCGCATCGTCGCCTTCCTCGAGGCGAACGGCTACAGCCGGGTCAATACTGTGATCGAACCGGGCGAATACGCCGTGCGCGGTGGCCTGATCGACCTCTTTCCCGCCGGGCGGGAGGAGCCGGTGCGCATCGATCTCTTCGGCGACGAGGTGGAGGAGATCCGCAGTTTCGACCCGCTCTCGCAACGCTCAACTGGCGTGATCGACCGGGTCGAGCTCAAGCCCGTCTCCGAAGTGTTCCTCGATGACGCCTCCGTCGCGCGCTTCCGCACCGCCTACCGCGAACTGTTTGGCGCAGCGGCGAACGACCCGCTCTACGAGGCCGTCTCGGCGCGCCGGCGCTTCCAGGGCATGGAGCATTGGCTGCCCATCTTCCATGAGCGCCTCGCCACTCTGTTCGACTATCTTCCCGACTGCCGGGTCGGGCTCGACCACGAGGCGGAGGCGGTGCTCGAGACCCGGTTCGAGATGATCGCGGATCATTACGTCGCGCGCCGAAACCCCGATCTGCGTCGCCTGAGCGAAGGGGAGCTTCCCTACAACCCGCTGCCGCCTGAGCGGCTGTATCTCGATCGCGAGGCCTGGGAGGCGATGCTTGCGCGGGCGCAGGTCGTGCAGTTCGCGCCCTTCGCCAAGCCCGAAGGGTCGGGCCCCGAGGTGGTGGAGGGTGGAGGCCGACTGGGGCGGCAGTTCACGGAGGTGCGCGCGCGCGGCGAGAACGTGTTCGATGCGCTCGCGCAACATGCCGATGCGCTGCTTGGCCAAGGGCATTGTGTCATCATCGCCGCCTGGACGACGGGTTCGCGCGAACGCCTGCGCGCCCTGCTTGCCGAACACGGTGCGGCGGCCGCCGAACCGGTGGCGACCTTCGCCGAGGTGCAAGCCCTGCCGCAGGGCGTGATCGCGCTCGCCGTCCTCGGCCTCGAGCGCGGCTTCCTTGCCCCGGGGCTTGCCGTCATCGCCGAACAGGACATTCTCGGCGAACGGATCTCGCGCCCGCCGAAGCGTCGCAAGCGGGCGGATCAGTTCATCGCCGAAGCGACCGAACTCGCGGAAGGCGATCTTGTCGTGCACGCCGATCACGGCATCGGCCGCTACGAAGGTCTCGTTACCCTCGAGGTGCAGGGGGCGGCGCACGATTGTCTGAGGATCGTGTACGACGGCGGCGACAAGCTGTTCGTCCCGGTCGAGAACATCGAGGTCCTGTCGCGCTACGGCGAGGGCGACAGTGTTGCGCTCGACAAGCTCGGCAGCACGTCATGGCAGAACCGCAAGGCGCGGATGAAGGCGCGCATCCGCGACATGGCGGCGGAGCTGCTCAAGGTCGCCGCTGCGCGCCGGCTGAAGGATGCGCCCACACTTCTCCCGCCCGAGGGGTTGTGGGATGAGTTCAGCGCCCGCTTTCCCTACGCCGAGACCGAGGACCAGGCACGCGCCATCGCCGACGTGCTGGAGGACTTCGCCTCCGGCCGGCCGATGGACCGGCTGATCTGCGGCGATGTCGGTTTCGGCAAGACGGAGGTGGCGTTGCGGGCTGCCTTCGTCGCCGCGATGTCGGGCGTGCAAGTCGCTGTCGTCGTCCCCACCACGCTGCTTGCCCGCCAGCACTACCGCACCTTCGTCGACCGTTTCCGCGGCTTTCCCGTGCGGGTGGCGCAACTCTCCCGCCTCGTGTCCGCCAAAGAGGCAGCGGATGTCAAGCGCGGCCTGGCGAACGGGTCGGTCACCATCGTCGTGGGCACGCATGCTCTGCTCTCCAAGAGCATCGCATTCGCTGAACTCGGCCTATTGATTATTGACGAGGAGCAGCATTTCGGGGTGGCGCACAAGGAGCGGCTGAAGCAATTGCGCGCCGACGTGCACGTGCTGACCCTCTCCGCGACCCCGATCCCGCGCACGCTGCAGTTGGCGCTCACCGGCGTGCGCGAAATGAGCCTGATCGCGACCCCGCCCGTCGATCGCCTCGCGGTGCGCACCTTCATCCTCCCCTTCGATCCGGTGGTCTTGCGCGAGGCGCTGATGCGCGAACGTTTCCGCGGAGGGCAGGTGTTCTGGGTGGTGCCGCGGATCGAGGATCTGCCAAAGGTGCGTGAGCGCATCGCCGAACTGGCACCCGAACTCAAGGTGGTTGAGGCGCATGGGCGCCTCGCACCGACCGAACTCGAGCGCGTGATGACCGCGTTCCAGGACGGGCAGTACGACGTGCTCCTGTCAACCAACATCATCGAATCGGGGCTTGATCTGCCGGCGGTGAACACGATCGTCATTCACCGGGCCGACATGTTCGGGCTTGCCCAGCTCTATCAGCTGCGCGGCCGTGTCGGGCGCGGAAAGTTGCGCGGTTACGCCTATCTCACCATCCCGGCCGACCGCAAGCTCACCCCGACAGCGCAGAAGCGGCTTGAGGTGATGCAGGCCCTCGACACTCTGGGCGCGGGCTTCACGCTCGCTTCGCACGACCTCGACCTGCGCGGGGCGGGCAATCTGCTGGGCGAGGAGCAGTCGGGGCACATCCGCGAGGTTGGCATCGAGCTCTACCAGCAGATGCTGGAGGAGGCGGTGGCTGAGCTGAAGTCGGGCGATGGCACGACATCAGCAGGCGACCGCGACTGGACGCCGCAGATCAATCTCGGCCTGCCGGTGCTGATCCCGGAGACCTATGTGCGCGACCTGCCCGTTCGCCTCGGCCTCTATCGCCGGATCGGCGCGCTCGCTTCCGATGCCGAAAGCGAAGCGTTGGCGGCCGAGCTTGTCGACCGCTTCGGGCCACTGCCGGCAGAGGTCGAGAACCTGCTCGCCGTGATGGGCATCAAGCGCCTCTGCCGCGAGGCGGGGGTCGAGAAGCTGGATGCCGGGCCCAAGGGTCTGGTGCTTCAGTTCCGAGGCAACACCTTCCGCGATCCGGTGGGTCTGGTCGGCTGGATCCAGAAACAGGCGGGGCTGGCCAAGCTTCGCCCCGATCATCGCCTCTTCGTCGCCCGCGACCTGACGGAGGTGTCGGCGCGGGTGCGGCTGGCGCGCGAGGTGCTGGGCGCCTTGGCAGCGATGGGCATGCGGGCGAAGGCGGCGTGAGGATTGGCATGCGCGGCATCCAGGGGGGCTGCCGCTCGAGCCCGAACTACGGTCCGTGACAGCTGGCGAAAGGCGGAGGAAAGGCGGCGCTTCGGATGCACCCTTTTTGCGTCGGCACAGCGCTCCATCCGGGCGTCCGGGCGAACTTGTGCAGCCCGGGCACGAGTGCTGCCTTGTTCGCCTCTCGCCGTCAGCGTCCTTTCGCGCCGGCGTCGCGTTGATGCCTGTTGCTCCAACTCAGGGGTGGTGTGGCTCGCGCCGCCGCAGCGCTTGGGAGGTCAGACACCTGCCTTGGCAGCTGTGCAGTGAGCGGTCGCACCACCGGAACTCTGTCTTCTGCCAGAGGTGGAGCCTCGCTGCATCGCGCAGAGCGCGCCCTCGCCCTTTCAGCGCCAGGTTACGGGGCCGGTGGTGGAGCTGAGGGGAATCGAACCCCTGACCTCCTCATTGCGAACGAGGCGCTCTCCCATCTGAGCTACAGCCCCGCCCCGAGGCCGGGTGTATCGGGCGGAGAGGTCGGCAAGTCAAGGATGCGACGGTCCTGGCACCCCTGCCTCTGCCGCTCTGATCAGCGTGGTCTCCTGCCTTGCGTCGGCCAAGCCCCCGCCGCTAGGGTCCGCGCGCCCGTCAACCGCCGGACCTCGCCCGATGTATGCGTTCTTCTGGCTGATCGACACCGTCCTCGAGCTGATCATCTGGCTTCTGATCATCGCGGCGGTCTTCTCTATCCTGCTTGCCTTCAATGTGCTTGATACGCGCAACCGCTTCGTCTGGACGGTGGGCGATTTCCTGCATCGGGCGACCGAGCCATTGCTTGCTCCTATCCGGCGCTTCCTGCCAAACTTGGGGGGGATCGACCTCTCGCCGCTCGTGCTCATCCTGCTGCTGCAGTTCCTGCGCATTTTCCTTGCCACCACCATCGCGCCGGCCCTCAGGTGAGCGAGGAGTCCGGGCTTGTCGTGGGAGTGCGCGTGTCGCCGCGCGCGCGCCGATCCGGAATTGTGGGGCGGATGGTGAAGGGGGACGGCACAGTCGCGCTGCGCATTGCCGTCACCGAACCCCCGGAGGACGGCAGGGCGAATCAGGCCGTCTGCACCCTGCTCGCCGAGGCTTTCGGCGTGCCCGCGTCTGCCTGTCGGATCATCCGTGGGGCAAGCGCGCGCGAAAAGCTCGTGCGCGTTGCGGGCGACCCCGCCGCTCTCTCCGCACGCCTGATGGCCCTGACGCCGTGATGGCGATCGTCTTGGATGGCCGGGCGCTCGCTGCCCGCTTGCGCGCTCGGGTGCGCGAGCACGCCGTGGCGGCCGGCATCGTGCCGTCTCTGGCCGTGGTCATTGTCGGTGAGGATCCGGCAAGTCGCCTCTACGTGCGGAACAAGACTCGCGCTGCGGCCGAGGCCGGCTTTCGCGAGCAGACGATCGCCCTCTCCGCCGACACCTCGGAGGCGGCCTTGCTGGCTGTCGTGCGGCGCTTGAACGACGACCCTGGCGTGGACGGCATTCTCGTCCAGCTCCCGCTGCCGTTGCAGATCAGGCCCCAAGCGGTGATCGAAGCCATCGACCCGGGGAAGGATGTCGACGGGTTCCATCCATTGAACGTTGGCCGCCTCGCCATCGGCAGTCCTGGCCTTGTACCCTGCACGCCGAAAGGGGTGATGACGATGCTGCGCGAGGCCGGCGTGGCGGTCGCAGGGGCGCGCGCTGTCGTGCTCGGCCGCTCGTCCATTGTCGGCCGGCCGATGGCGGCCCTGCTCACTCTTGCCGATGCCACCGTTACGTTGGCGCACAGCCGCACACGCGACCTCGCCGCCGAGTGCCGCAGGGCAGACATCCTGATTGCCGCGGTCGGGCGGGCGGAGCTCGTGCGCGGAGACTGGGTGGCGCCGGGGGCGGCGGTGATCGATGTTGGCATCAACCGGACCGCTGAGGGGCGGCTGGTCGGCGATGTCGCCTTCGCCGAGGCCTTGCCGCACGCGGGCTGGATTTCGCCGGTGCCGGGGGGAGTGGGGCCCATGACCATCGCCTCTTTGCTTGAGAACACGCTCGCCGCCGCGCTCGCGCGACGAGGGGTGGTGGTGGGGTCCCCGGCATGATCGGCTGGCGTGCCCTGCAGGGGATCGCCATCGCTGCCCTCGTCGCCTGCATCGATCTCGCGCTTTGGGCAACTCCCGTTCTCGGCGCGGAATGGAACCCGGGTCGGCTGCTTTATGCGGGCTCGGGCATGGTCACCGCGCTCACGCTGTTCGCGCTCGGCGCCATCGGCATTGGCCAAAGACGGCTTGCGGAGAAGCTCAAGCGCCTGATCGGCGAGCGCGACCGAGGCTGATCCGCGAGCTGGCCGAGGAGGACCTCATCCCCAATCGAGAGGCGGGGCGGCGTGCTTGGCGTGGATCGCGTCGATCAGTGCCTTCTCAAGCCCAAGACGGCCGGCGAGCCGGCGCAGCCAGGCGTGCTCCTCAGGGTGCGCGAGGTCGATCGCCTCGAGGCTCGCCAGATAGAGTTCGACGGCGCGTAGGCGGGAGTCGCAGCACCCTTCCACCACCGTTTCGATATCGAGAGGGGCGCGAAACTCGCGCTCGATCCAGTCCATCACCTCGGGGTGGAACTCGGCTGAGCCGATGCGGTCGAGCAGGCGCTCGCGCTCGCCCTCGGTCAGTGCTCCATCGCACTTCGCCGCCGCAATCATCGCCCGGATCAGCCTCAGGCTATGGTCGGTCGCGGCGGGTCCGTGCGGCATCAGGGTGGCGTCGTGCCCCTCTGTCGCTTCGGTGGCGACGATGTGCCGTGCACGCTCCCTGACCCGGCCGAGCAGTGACTGGCTCGCTTGTGCGGTTTTGTCCATGGACGTCCTCCTTGGTTTGCCAGTGTGGTGCGCATCGGCTTCGTGCGCCTGGATGTGGGTCAAGGACTGTGGGTGCGCTTTGCCGGTCCTCTTGCGCTGTGGTATCGTTTTGAGACGCGATCACATGTTTCTTTTTGGTGACAACACATCGGCATGGAGAGAACACATGATCGCACGACGTGGGTTTGTCGGGCTTGCCGTGTGTGCTGCCTCGGTTGGGCCGGCGGCGGCCCAGCAACGGCTGGGGCTCTCTGATCGGCGAGGGATCGCGGCTTATCAGGACCGCGTGCTCCCGGATCTGATGCG
>CALBEG010000288.1 GCA_937927455.1 uncultured Elioraea sp.
GGAACCGGTCGAGGAGGTGGTGCGCCAGGCGATCTTCCTGCAGCGCCAGACGCACCCCGAGATCGCCTACACGCTCGCCATCCCGGCCGATCTGCCGCCCATTCCCATGGATCGGCGTCTCATTGGCCAGGCGCTCACCAACCTTCTCGCCAACGCGGCGGACGCGATCGCTGCGCGGCCTGGGGCGGGCCGAATCGGCGTCGAGGTCAGCGTGACAAGCAATGCCCTGCAGATCGCCGTCGAGGATGACGGCGAGGGCCTGCCAAAGGAAGGTCGCGAGTCGCTCACCGAACCGTACGTGACGCGCAAATCCAAGGGAACCGGGCTCGGCCTTGCGATCGTGAAGAAGATCATGGAAGACCATGGGGGTCGTCTGCTGCTGACCGATCGCGCCGACGGCAGCACCGGTGCGCGCGTCACCCTGGTGTTGCCGATGCCGCAGGATGAGCAGGCGACGCAGGCAACGAGCGAACTCCCCCAGCCCGTCTATGGCCCATGACATCCTGATCGTCGACGACGAACCCGACATCCGCATGCTGGTGGCAGGCATCCTGCGCGACGAGGGCTACGAGACTCGCGAGGCGACGAACTCGGATCAGGCCCTGGCCCTGTTCCGCGAACGTCGCCCCAGCCTCGTCATCCTGGATGTCTGGCTGCAGAACTCGACGCTGGATGGACTTGGCATCCTGGAGATCATGCACGGCGAGGAGCCGGTGGTGCCCGTGGTGATGATTTCCGGACACGGAACGATTGAAACCGCGGTTCAGGCGATCCAGCAGGGCGCCTACGACTTCATCGAGAAGCCGTTCAAGGCGGATCGCCTTCTGCTCGTCGTCCGTCGCGCCATCGAGGCGGCGCAGCTCAAGCGCGAGAACAGCGAACTCCGCCTGCGCGCAGGTTCCGAGAGCGAACTCCTGGGCACCTCGCCAGCCATCCGCGAACTCCGGGCGGCCATCGAAAAGGTGGCTCCGACCGGTTCACGCGTCCTGATCACGGGACCGGCCGGAGCGGGCAAAGAAGTGGCCGCGCGCATGCTGCACGCGCGATCCCGCCGCGCCGGCCAGCCATTCATGGTGTTGAACTGCGCCACACTGAACCCGGCTCGGCTCGAGGACGAGCTGTTCGGGGTCGAGGCTGGGCCCGATCCCAGGCTGCAGCCACGCCGCGCCGGTACACTCGAGCACGCGCATGGTGGCACGCTTCTGCTCGACGAGGTGGCGGACATGCCGATCGAGACGCAAAGCAAGATCGTGCGCGTCCTGCAGGACCAGTCCTTCGAACGCATTGGCGGGGCAACTCGGGTGAAGGTGGATGTGCGGGTGATCGCCACCACCAACCGCGACCTCTCGGCCGAAATCGCCGCCGGGCGGTTCCGCGAGGACTTGTTCTACCGCCTCAACGTCGTGCCGCTTCGCATACCGCCGTTGAAGGAGCGCCGCGAGGACATCCCCCTTCTGGCACGATATTTTCTCGCTCGTTCCGCCGAACAATCCGGATTGCCGGCGCGAGAGCTCGCCGACGATGCGCTCGCCGTGCTGCAGGCGTATGATTGGCCCGGCAATGTGCGACAGTTGCGCAACCTGATGGACTGGCTCCTGATCATGGCACCAGGCGAGGCGAAGGAGCGGCTTCGCGCCGAACATCTTCCCGCCGATATCGGGCTTGCCGCGCCGCCTGCGCTGCGCGCCGACAGGGCGGGCGAGATCATGGCGCTGCCGTTGCGCGAGGCGCGAGAGCTGTTCGAGAAGCAGTACCTGCTCGCCCAACTGACGCGGTTTGGCGGCAACATCAGCCGCACGGCCAACTTCGTTGGCATGGAACGCAGCGCACTGCACCGCAAGCTGAAGAGCCTCGGCGTGCATGCCGAGGATCGCGGCTGACTGTCTGCAATCCCGCCCGCCCGCCGAGGGATCGCTGGAGCCACACGTCTCACACCACGTCGTGTCGCCGCTTTTCGGCCGACGCAGCAGACCCTATCTTGGAAGCGAAAAGGAGCCGGGCATGTCGCGCATCGCCTATGTCAATGGACGCTACGTGCCGCATCGCGAGGCGGCCGTGCACATCGAGGATCGCGGCTACCAGTTCGCCGACGCGGTCTATGAGGTCGTGCACGTGCACGACGGCCGTTTGATCGATGAGAAGCCGCATCTTGATCGCCTCGAACGCTCCTTGCGCGAGATCCGAATTCCGATGCCGCAGCCCCGCCCAGTCCTGGAACAGATCCTGCGCGAGGTGCTTCGCCGCAATCGCCTCAGCGAGGGCATTGTCTATCTGCAGGTCAGCCGCGGTGTGGCGCGGCGCGATCACGCCTTTCCCAAGACGCCCGTGCCGCCGGCTCTTGTCATCACTGCGAAACGGTTGCGACCTTTCCCCCGGTCGCTCGAAGGCTGGACGGCAACCGCCATCACCCACCCGGACCAGCGCTGGGCGCGCTGCGACATCAAGACGGTGGGCCTGCTGCCCAACGTGCTCGCCCGTCAGGCCGCAGTGGAGAAGGGAGCGACGGAAGCAATCCTCGTCGCCGCCGACGGCACGGTCACGGAAGGTGCGGCAACCTCGGTGTGGATCGTCGATGCGGAGGGGAGGCTGCGCACGCGTGAGCTCTCCGCAAACATCCTGCCCGGCTGCACCCGCCAGGTGCTGCTGGCCCTGCTGGCGCAGACTGAGGTGACGGTGGAGGAGGGGCCCTTCACCCTCGATGATTTGCGCAAGGCACGCGAAGTCCTCATCACCTCGGCCTCCTCCTTCGTCAAACCCGTGGTGGCGATCGACGGCACGCAAGTGGGTAACGGCAAGCCAGGGCCCGTCACTCTGCGCCTGTTCGAGATCTTCTCCCGCCACGTCGCGGGCGGGCGGAATGAACGTGCTGCGGCCTGATGCAGGCTCCGCACGCGATCCTGTTCGATTGGGACAACACGCTGGTCGATGCTTGGCCTGGCGTGACACAGGCCCTGAACGAGACCTTCACCGCCTTCGGCCTTCGCCCGTGGTCCATCGCGGAGGTGCGCGGTCGCGTGCGGCGGTCGCTGCGCGACACCTTTCCCGCCATGTTCGGCGAGGCGTGGGAAAGGGCGCGCGATGTGTTCTATGAGGCGCTGGAGCGCAGCCACCTCCAGCATATCGTGCCGTTGCCCGGCGCGGCCGAGACCCTCGCGCGCGCGCTCTCGTCCGGGGTTGCGCTGGCGGTGGTCTCCAACAAGACCGGGCGCTACCTGCGGCGCGAAGCCGAAGCGCTCGGCTGGGCGCAACATTTCGCGGCCCTGATCGGTGCCGGCGATGCCGAGGCGGATAAGCCCGACCCTGCACCATTCCGCTTGGCGCTGGCCGCCATCGGGGCAGAGGCGTCCGAACAGGTCTGGTACGTGGGCGACACGGCGCTTGACATGCACGCTGCGCGCAACGCCGGTTTGCTGCCGGTGTTGCTTGGCGACGCAAGGCACGACGGCGGCGCGGAAGCGACCGGGTACGCAGTGCGCTTCGCCGATCATCGTGACCTGGTCGAGGGTCTCGCGAGGCTTGTTCGCACCTGAACCCGTGGTATATCCCTCGCACGGGGCGAGGTGGACGAATGGTGCCATCCTTCGAATTCTCCCCGTCGGATGGATGCCGTGAACGAAAAGACAGCGAAGGCGACCATGGCGGAGAAGGCACAAAACGTTCAGGACGTGTTCCTGAACCATCTGCGGAAAAACAAAACCCCGGTTACGATCTTCCTAGTCAATGGCGTGAAACTCCAGGGTATCATCACCTGGTTTGACAATTTCTCGATGTTGCTGCGCCGGGACGGCCACACGCAGCTCGTCTACAAGCACGCGATATCGACCGTCATGCCCGGCGCGCCGGTGGTTCTGTTCGATGCCACCAAGGCGGCTGAGGGTGCCGGCAAGGAGCCCGTCTCTGCGCAAGCTGCCCCGGGCAACTGAGCCCTCCGCCACGGAAGAGGCGGCCCGCAGGCCCCGACGCCAGGCCGTGGGGGCGCCGGAACGGGCGCCGGATCGTGCCGCCGTTATCCTGCCGTACATGCGCCGGGGGCAACAGCCCGGAGAGGGCGCCGAGGGATGCAGCGAGCGTTCCGCCGACGCCCGCCTCGAGGAGGCGACGGCGCTGGCGCAGTCGATCGGCCTTTCCGTCGCTTGGCGTGCCATCTTTCCCGTACGCAGCCGACGTCCGTCCACTCTCCTGGGCGAGGGTCAGGTCGAGCAGGTGAAGCAGGAACTCGCGCTGCGCGGCATCAGCCTCGCCGTGGTGGATTCCGCGTTGAGCCCCGTGCAGCAGCGCACGCTGGAGAAGGCCTGGGGCTGCAAGGTGATCGACCGCACCGGGTTGATCCTGGAGATTTTTGGCGCGCGCGCCCGCACCCGCGAAGGGGCGCTTCAGGTGGAACTCGCCCATCTCGA
>CALBEG010000289.1 GCA_937927455.1 uncultured Elioraea sp.
ACAAGCGAGGGAGCCTTCGCACGCGCCTTCGATGTCGATGCCGTGGCGGTGTGCGATTTCGAGCACCGAGAGCCCCAAAGGCGCGTCCACCTCCCGGCGCGTCCCGTCACGCTCGATGAAGACCATCTTGGGCATGGGCAACACCGTCCGTCCTCATGCGGCGGCCGCGCATGCCTCGTGGGCAGCGATCAGCGCGGCGGCGGCTGTCTCGATATCGGCGGCGGAGGTAGAGCGGCCAAGCCCGATGCGCAAGGTGCGGCCAGCCTCTTCTGCCGAAAGCCCGATCGCGGACAAGACGTAGGAGGGCGCGATCTCGGCCGAGGAGCAGGCGGACCCTGTGGAGAGGCAGAGCAAGGGGCAGCGGGTGATAAGGTCGGCGGCGCGGGCGGCGGGAAAGGTGAGGTTGAGGTTGCCGGGCAGGCGGCGGGAAGCGTGGCCGTTCAGCCTGAGCCCCGGGATGGCCGCAGCGAGCCGCGACCAGAAACGCTCGCGCAGCGCCAGCAACCGTTCCGCTTCCTCGGCCAGCTCTGCGCGGGCGATCCGCGCCGCCTCGCCAAACCCAACGATAAGGGCAGCAGGCAGCGTGCCCGATCGAAGCCCACGCTCCTGCCCGCCCCCCGAGAACAGAGGGACCAAGCGGACGCGCGGACGCCGACGCACATAGAGGGCGCCCACACCTTTCGGCCCATACATCTTGTGGGCAGAGACCGAGACGAGATCGACCCCGAGAGCCTCCACGTCGAGTTGGATCTTCCCCGCGGCCTGGGCGGCATCGGTGTGAAAGAGGGCCCCTGCCCGTTTCGCGATCGGCACCAGGGTGGGAAGGTCCTGCACGACGCCGATCTCGTTGTTCGCCGCCATCACCGAGACGAGCAGGGTGCGTTCGTTGACCGCGCCCTCCAGCACCCCGGGGTCGAGGAGCCCGTCGGGACGCACAGGCAGAATGACAGGCTCGAACCCCTCGGCGGCGAGGTCGCGCACGCTTTCCAGCACGCATTTGTGCTCGGTGGCGACGGTGACGATCCGCGACCGTGGCGACCCTTGGGAGCGCGCGAAGCGGGCCGCCCCCTTAATCGCCAGGTTGTTTGCCTCCGTTGCCCCGGAGGTGAAGACGATCTCGCGCGCCTCTGCCCCGATCAGAGCCGCAACCTCGGCGCGCGCCTCCTCCACCGCCGCTTCGGCTTCGCGTCCGAGCGCGTGTTCCACCGAGTGAGGGTTGCCGAAACGATCGGAAAACCAGGGCAGCATCGCGGCCACCACGCGCGAATCGCACGGGGTGGTGGCGTGATGGTCAAGATAGAGCGGCGTGGGCGGCGCGATGGGCCCGTGCATGGCGCACAATGTCGCGTCAGGCCGGCACGCGTTCAACCGCCCGCTGAGCGACCCGCGCCACCATAGCCGCGTAGGCGTCGAGGAAGCGGGAGGGTGCATCATCGCTGACGTTCCAGGGAAGGCTGACGCGAATGGCAGAGGAGGCCAGGGTGCTGAGCCCCATCGCCCGCAGCACGTGACTCTCTGCCACCTTGCCCGAGGAGCAGGCCGACCCCGCGGAGACGCACACGCCGGCGAGGTCGAGCGCCATCACCTGGGTCGCGGCCGCCACACCGGGAAGGGCCAAGCACACCGTGTTGGGAAGTCGCGGAGCGTGCTCGGCAACGACGACCGCCTGCGGCACCTGCTTCCGCACGCCCTCCTCGAGCGCGCGACGCAGGGTGATCAGACGCTCCGCTCCCCCAGCCGCGCGCCATGCCTCTGCCGCCTCCAGCGCCGCTGCGAAGCCGGCGATCGCCGGCAGGGCCTCGGTGCCGCCGCGAAGCCCCCGCTCCTGCCCGCCGCCGGGAACCAGGGCTCCTGGCCACCAGCCCGTCGGCAGCACGAGCGCGCCGGCCCCCTTGGGCCCACCCGCCTTATGGGCGGAGAGAACGAGCGAGGCCGCCCCGTACCCTGCGAGCTCGCCCAGGGGCAGGCGCCCCGGCGCCTGCGCCGCATCGACGTGAAGCAGGGCGCCGAACGCGCGGCAGATCGCGGCGACCTCGGCAAGCGGCTGGATCACCCCAGTCTCGTTGTTGGCCGCCATCACAGCCACCAAGGCCGGGCGCGGGTCGGCGGCGAGGGCAGAGGTGAGCGCGTCCACATCGATCATCCCCGCTGCCGTCACCAGAACGCCCTCGATCCCCGCCACGGCCCGCAGCACGGAGTCGTGCTCGACCCCGGAGGCGATGATGCGGCGGCCCTCGCGCGCCGCGCCGGCAAGGGCGATCGCGTTCGCCTCAGTCGCGCCGGCAGTGAAGAAGACGGCAGCTGGCGCCACCCCGAGCATCGCGGCGACCCGCTCGCGCGCCTCCTCCAGTTTTCGTCGCGCGGCACGGCCCAAGGCGTGCACGGAGGAGGGGTTGCCGACGAGGTCGAGCGCCCCCATCACCGCTTGGCGCGCCTCAGGCCGAAGCGGCTCGGTGGCATTGGCATCGAGATCGAGGGGCACACTTACCACGGCCGGTCCCGCCTACTCGGCGGCAAGGTCACGCTCCTCGCCGTCCACCGCAGGCCCCTCCACCTGGCGCAGCTTGGCATGCAGCAGCCCCGCCTGGCCCAGCACCCGCTTCTTGACCACGTCCTCGAGCGAGACTGAAGCGAGGAACAGGTGGATCTGGTTGCCGAGCTCCTCCCACAGGTCGTGGGTGAGGCAGCGGGCCTGCCCGCCGAGGCAGCCCTTGGGGCTGCCCACCGTGCAGCGGGTGGCGCGGATCGGTTCGTCGGCGGCGAGGATAATGTCGGAAATCCGCGTCTCCGAGGGCGCGTAGGCGAGCCGGTAGCCGCCACCCGGGCCGCGCACCGAGGTGACGAGGCCGGCCCGGCGAAGCCGCCCGAACAGCTGCTCCAGGTAGGAGAGAGACAGCCCCTGGCGGGCAGCGATCTCGGCGAGCGTGACCGGGCGAGATTCCGCGTTGGCAAGGGTGCGCGCGGCAAGCTCAGCCATCGCCATCACCGCGTAGCGACCCCGCGTGGTCAACCGCATGGGATTTATCCTTTCGGCGCGACGACTCGGTCGCGCTCCGCTTCCAAAGCCGCCAGCCGGGCGGAAAGGGCCGCCACCTCCGCCCGCAAGGCCTCGATCGCTCGCACACCGGGGTCGAGCCCCTCGTCGCACGGCGTGCCATAGAGCAGCAGATCGGCACCGGTCGGACGACGCTCCACCGGCCGCGCCGGAATGCCCACCACGGTCTGCCCCGGCGCGACGTCGGACAGGACGACCGCATTCGCCCCGATTCGGGCCCCGTCGCCGATCGTGATCGGGCCAAGCACCTTGGCTCCGGCACCCACAATCACGTTGTTCCCGATGGTCGGGTGCCGCTTGCCGCCAACGAGCGACGTGCCTCCCAAGGTAACCTGATGGTAGATGAGCACATCGTCGCCGATTTCCGCCGTCTCCCCGATCACGATGCCGTCGCCGTGGTCGATGACGAGCCGCCGCCCGATCCGCGCCGCCGGATGAATTTCGATCCCCGTCAGCATCCGCGAGAGATGGGCGACCATCCGGGCCGGCAGTTTCAGTCCCCATCGCCACAATCGGTGCGCGATCCGATGCAACCCCAACGCGTGAACGCCGGGGTAGCAGAGCAGCACCTCGAGCCGGGACCTGGCAGCCGGGTCGCGGGCGAGCACCGCATCGATTCCTTCAACCCAGCGTCCCGCCATGCTCAGCGCAATTCCTGTGTGAATTCCCTGTGACGATCCCTATACTCTCAGACTGTCCGACGGGCAGGTGAGCGCGTGGCAGCGTCCGAACGAGGACGTCACAGCGCGCTTCCGCCGGGTCTTCGTCAGGCAACGCTAGGCACTCTGCCGAGGGCCGTCAATGAAGGGTGGCGGTCGCGAGGCTCGCTGGGGCGTGCCCGGAGAGGCCCGGGGCGAAGCCGGCTCGCCACCGGCGGACAGGTGTCCTGTCAGGGGTTGGGGCGCAGGGGTGCCCCAGGATGGAAAGCGGAACGCGATGCCCGAGGTGATGTTCCAGGGGCCCGACGGACGGCTCGAGGCCCGCTACCACCACGCCAAGACGACCAACCCGCCGCTCGCTCTCGTGCTGCACCCGCATCCGTTGCACGGCGGCAACATGAACAACCGTGTCGTCTACACGCTGTACCAAGTGTTCCAGAAGCTCGGCTTCTCGGTGATGCGGTTCAACACCCGTGGTGTGGGCAAAAGCCAAGGCCGCTACTCCGGAGGCGAGGGTGAACTCTCCGATGCCGCCGAGGCGCTGGACTGGCTGCAGCGGATCAACCCGGGCTCGAAGACGATCTGGGTCGCCGGCTACCAGTATGGCGCCTGGCTTGGCATGCAGCTGCTGATGCGCCGGCCCGAGGTGGGCGGGTTCATCTCCGTCACCCCGCCGGCCAACCATTTCGACTTCGGCTTCCTCGCCCCCTGCCCCCAGTCGGGCCTGATCGTGACAGGAGGCAAGGACGAAATCGTGCCGGAACCGGCGGTGGCCAAGCTGGTCGCTAAGCTGAACGCGCAGAAGGGCATCCGGATCGACTACCGGGTGTTCGAAGACTGCGACCACTTCTTTGTCAACCACTGCAACCAGCTGGCCGAGGCGGCGGAAGACCACCTGCTGACTGCACTCGGCCGAGACGAGCGGATGAAGCTCGCCGCCGACTGACGGGATCCGGCTCCCGCGCCGGCCGACGGCCGAAAGGCTGATCGGCCGCGGGCAGGCGCATGGAGCACTGCACGGGGGCTGAAAGCGCGCGGGTTCAGCCGCGCCGAACGCGTTGGACCGACCCGGTCGGCAGCACCACCCTGCCGCCCGGCAGAGGGTGCGGCACGCCGGTGGTCGTGGGCAGGCTGAGCGGCAGTCCCGCCAGGCTCCGCGCAGCGAGGAAGGCGAAGGCCTGCGCCTCCAGCGCGTCACCGTCCCAGCCCACGGCCTCGGCGGTCGCCACCGCAGCGTCCAACGACAGGCGCAGAGCCTCGAGAATTGCAGCATTGTGTCGCCCGCCGCCGGTGACGATCCAAAGCGCGGGCGCGGCTGGCAAATAAGGGATGATGGCAGCGGCAGCCCGCGCGGTGAAGGCAACTAGCGTCGCCGCCCCGTCCTCGGTCGAAAGCGCCGCGAGCCCCGAGGCCGCGATCTCTGCCGCAAAGGCGAGCCGATCCAGGGATTTCGGAGGCGGGGCGAGGAAGAAGGGGTGAGCGACCAGCCGGGCCAGCACGGCGGAATCGACCCGCCCCGCGGCGGCGATCCGCCCGTCCTGATCGAAGACCTGCCCGGTCCGCGCTGCGATCCAGTCATCCAGCGGCGCGTTGCCGGGCCCGACATCGCAGGCGAGAACCTCGCCCGCCGCACCGAGCCAGGTGACATTCGCCACCCCGCCCAGGTTGAGCATCGCAAGGGGCTTGGGCAGGTTGGCCGCCAGTGCGGCGTGAAACAGGGGAACGAGCGGCGCCCCCTGCCCCCCTGCCGCCACGTCGGCTGCGCGAAAATCGTGCACCACCGCGATCCCCGTCGCTTCGGCAAGCCAGGAAGCGTCGCCGATCTGCCAGGTCAGCCGTGCCTCGGGCCGGTGCAGGATGGTCTGGCCGTGAAAGCCGATCGCGGTCACATCCTCCGCCTTCAGACCCGCGCGGCCGAGGAGGGCAAGCACCGCGTCCCGATGCCGGGCGGTCAGAGCATGTTCGATGGCGCGGAGGTCGGCGTCATCAGGGGCCAGCGCCGGCGCACGATCCAGCAGAGCGCGCAGCCGACGACGCAGCGTCCCAGGGTAGGCTAGCGTGAGCGAAGGACCGAACCCGAGGATGCACTGCCCGTCCGTCTCCACCAAAGCCGCATCCACGCCATCCAGTGAGGTGCCGCTCATCAGTCCGATGAACAGGCCCGAAGCATCGGCTTTTGTCCCCATGCCCCGACTGTGCTAGGCGCCCGCGCGCACCGCAACGGACGCACCATGACCCGTTTTCGCTCCGATTTCCTCGCCGAGGCGCATGCTCGCGGCTTCATCCACCAGTGCACGGATCTCGAGGCGCTCGATGCGCTTCTCGCCTCCGGCCCCGTCTCGGCCTATGTCGGCTACGACCTCACGGCCGACAGCCTGCATGTCGGGCACATGATCTCGATCATGCTGCTCAGGCTGTGGCAGCGCACCGGCAACAGGCCCGTCGTGCTGTTCGGCGGTGGGACAAGCAAGATCGGCGACCCCTCCGGGCGGGACGAGAGTCGGCGCCTGTTGTCGGAGACCGAGATCGCGGCGAACAAGGAAGGCATCCGCAAGCCCTTCGCGCGCCTTCTTCGCTTCGGCAGCGGGCCTGCCGACGCGATCGAGGCCGACAACGCGGCCTGGCTGGACGAACTGCGCTACATCCCGCTTCTGCGCGAGGTGGGCGTGCACGTCTCGGTCAACCGCATGCTGACGATGGACAGCGTGCGGCTGAGGCTCGACCGCGACCAGCCGCTAACCTTCCTCGAGTTCAACTACATGATCCTGCAGGCCTACGACTTCCGTGAACTGCATCGCCGCTACGGCGTGCGCGTGCAGATGGGCGGGTCGGACCAGTGGGGCAACATCGTGATGGGCGCTGACCTGATCCGCCGCACCGACCGTGCGGAGTGCTTCGGGCTGACCGTGCCGCTCCTTGCCACCGCCTCGGGGGCGAAGATGGGCAAGACGGCGCAAGGGGCGGTTTGGCTGAACGAGGACCGATTGTCGCCCTTCGGCTACTGGCAGTTCTGGCGCAACACGGAGGACCCTGACGTGGGCCGATTCCTGCGCCTGTTTACGGAACTGCCCGAGAGCGAGATCGTGCGCCTCGCGGCGCTGCGGGGGGCGGAGATCAACGAGGCGAAGATCGTGCTCGCCACCGAGGCGACGGCGCTTTTGCACGGGCGCGAGGCGGCGGAAGCGGCGCGGCAGGCCGCCTCGGGGGTTGGCGAGGAGGGGCTGCCCTCCGTGACGATTCCGGAACTGTCGCGAGGCGTGCCGGCCTTCCAGCTCGTTGCCCGCGCCTTCGGCCTGGCCTCGAACGCCGAAGCGCGGCGCCAGATCCGCGGCGGGGCGGTGCGGCTGAACGACGCGCCGGTGACGGACGAGGCGCAGCTGATCGGTCCCGAAGCCCTGCGCGACGGGGCGGCCCGCCTTTCGCTGGGCAAAAAGCAGGCAGTGCTGGTTCGCGCCGGCTGAGCCGGCGGCCGACTGCCCGGGACTGCGGCAGAGTGTGCCTTGCCCTTGGGCAAGCAGAACCTGATCCTGCCGGTGGGGCTTCGCGCCACGCGCCGGCACGCGGGTTGCTGGCTAGGGGAACGCTGATCGAAGAGGTTCGCCGATGCCCGAACATGCTTGCGCGCTCACCCGCCGCGGCCTCCTTGCCGCGGGCGCAGCGTCAGCGCTCGCCGTCCGCCCGCGCGGGGCGGAAGCACAAGTGGCGCCTCTGCGGATCGCGATGTCGATCTCCGATATCCCGCGCCTCTGGGGCGGCCCGGAAGCGGGGTTTGAGGGCATCCGCTTCGGCGCCCTCTTCCTCTATGACGCGCTGATCAACTGGGACCTCTCCTCGGCCGAGGAGCCCTCAGGCCTCGTGCCGGGCCTTTCCACCTCCTGGCGCCTGGACGCCGAGGATCGGCGCAAATGGGTGTTCACCCTGCGCCCCGGTGTGCGGTTCCACGACGGTTCGCCGTTCGATGCCGAAGCGTGTGCGTGGAACTTCGCCTCGGTGCTCGATCAGGGCGCGCCGCAGTTCGACGCCCTGCGGGCGGGGCTCGTACGCACGCGTCTCACTGCCGTCGCCTCCTGGCGGGTGATCGACCCGATGACCTTCGAGGTAACGACGCGAACGCCCGACGCCCTCTTCCCCTATCAGATCCCGTTCCTCTGGATTGTTTCACCGGCGCACTGGCGCGCCCTAGGCGGAGACTGGCAGCGCTTCGCCGCCAACCCCTCTGGCACGGGGCCCTACCGCTTCGTCTCGCTCCGCCCGCGCGAACGTGCCGAGTTCGAACCGAACACCGGCTATTGGGACAACGAGCGCATCCCACGCGTGCCGCGCACCGTTCTGCTGCCGATGCCGGAAGGCACGGCACGGGTTGCGGCCCTGCGCGCGGGCCAGGTCGACGTGGTCGAGACCGTGCCTCCTGACACCATCGCCACCCTGCGCGCGGCGGGGCTACGCGTGGTAATGAACACCTACCCGCACGTCTGGGCGTGGCGGTTCTCCGTCCTGCCGGACAGCCCGTTCCGCGACGTGCGCGTCCGCCGTGCCGCCAACCTCGCCATCGACCGCGATGCCATTGTCGCCCTGCTGGCGGGTTCCGCCCTGCCGGCGAAGGGCAAGATCACGCCCGACCATCCCTGGTTCGGCACGCCATCGTTTGACCTCCGCTACGATCCTGACGCGGCACGGGCGCTGATGCGCGAGGCGGGCTATGGGCCGGACCGGCGGGCGGCGATCTCCGTCATCATCGCCTCGGGCGGTGGTGGGCAGATGGTGCCGATGCCGATGAACGAGGCGCTGCAGGAGATGCTGCGCGCGATCTGGATCGACGTCACGTTCCAGGTCGTCGACTTCGCCACTATCATCAACCTGCTGCGTGCCGGGGCCCGGGCGCCGACTGCGCGCGGGGCAGCGGCCATCAACATCGCGATCCCGACCATGGATCCGACCACGGGCTGGATCATCTACGATCGCGAGCTCGCACCGCCGCGCGGCGTCAACTGGGGCGAGTACGACTCACCCGCCGTGCAGGCGCAACTTGCCGCCGCACGAGGGGCTTTCGGCGAGGCGGAGAACCGTGCGGCGATGGCACGGCTGCACGAGATCCTGGTCGAGGAGGCGGCTGCCCTGTTCGTTGTGCACGACCTCAACCCGCGCGCTCTTGCGCCGCGCGTGCGCGGCTTCGTACAGGCGCGCAACTGGTTCCAGGACTACACGCGGATATCCTTCGGCTGAGATGCCGAAGCGGGGGATGCGGGCACAAAATGATTCTTTTTCGAAAGGATGTTTAGCTTGGGCCTCGCCACCGCAACACCGATGCCGCAGGTGCCGCGCAGACGGGAATTCGGCCCGGGCCCTTGGTCGCATGTCACGGTGGGCCTGCGCCTCCCTATGGCCGCTGGAGGTCGTTCCGCAGCGGCGCTGATGGACGACGGTGTAGAGGAGGCCGCGATCGTGCAGTGTTGACGGTCAGCCGCCGGCTTGCCTGCGGCCCGTTCCTGGACCGCGAGGGCGGATCGTGCCGAGGGTTGGCAGGATCCGCCGCGCCTCTGCCGCTACGCCGCTCGCAGGTGACCGAGGAAGGTCTCGACGGCGCCGCGGACCGTGCTGGTTTGTTCCGCCATCCGTCCGGATTCGCTCCGCGCGGCTTCGCCGCCAGCCGCTGCCCGTTCCGCGTTGGCGGAAAGCTGGCGCATCGCCTGCGACACCTCCGATGTTGCTGCGGCGGCATCCTGCACGCTGCGTGCGATCTCTGCTGTCGCCGCGCCCTGCTCCTCCACCGCAGCCGCCACCGCAGAGGCAAGTCGGCTGATCTCGTCGATGCGACCGCCGATCATCTTGATTGCGGTAACAGCGCTGTCGGTGGCGGACTGCATGGCCGAGATCTGCGTCGCGATCTCCTCCGTGGCCTTGGCGGTCTGGGAGGCCAGGTTCTTCACCTCCGAGGCAACGACGGCGAAGCCCTTGCCGGCCTCGCCCGCCCGCGCCGCCTCGATGGTCGCGTTCAGCGCCAAGAGGTTGGTTTGCCCGGCGATGTCGTTGATCAGCCGCACCACGTCTCCGATGCGCGAGGCTGCCTGGGCAAGCTCCGCCACCTGGGCGTTGGTGCGCTCGGATTCATCGGCGGCGGACCGCGCCGCCGACGCCGTCTCCGTCACCTGGCGCGAGATCTCTCGAATAGAGGCCGAGAGCTCCTCGGCGGCGGCGGCCACCGCCTGCACACTGCCCGCCGCCCGCTCCGAAGCGCTGGCCACTGCCCCCGACAGGGCCTGCGTGTCCTGCGCGCCTGCCGCGATCTGATCGGCCGCGACACGAAGCCGCTCAGCCGCCTCGGTCGCGGCGGCGACCGCTGCCATCACCTCGCGCTCGAAACGCCCTGCCAGTTCGAGACGCTGCAGCCGGCGTTCCTCAGCTGTTCGGGCGCGTTCAGCCTCCATCTGCTCGCGCGCCGCCTTCGCTTCGCGCGCGCGTTCCTGCAGCGCGACTACCGCCCGCGCCAGAGCGCCCACCACATCACCGCGCGCGGTGCCAGGCACGGCCGCCTCAGTGTCACCCTCCGCCACCTTCAGAGTCGCATCCCGCAGGGCAAGCACCGGGCGAAGCGAGGTGCGGACGATGAGCCACATCACAATCGCGACCGCGGCGGCGACGCCAAGCCCGACTGCAATCGCCCGGCTGCGGGCCTCCGCGACGACGGTATCGATCTGGTCGATCGGCACGCCAACGAACCAAAGCCCGACCTGCCGTCCAGAGGCGTCGCGGATCGGTTCGTAAATAGTCAAATGGCGGCGCCCGAGGATCTCGTTCTCGCCGCGATAGGTCTGACCCCGCGTGATCGCGGCGTCGTAGGCCGGGCCGGGAGCGAGCCGCGTGCCCACGCCGCGCGACCCGTCGGGGCGGACGACGTTGGTCGCGATTCGCAGATCGCCAAGGAAAAGGGTGGCCACGCCGCCCGCGATGTCGCGCACCGCATCGACCAGGTCATTGCGGCCATTCAACGGCGTCTCGCCGACCAGAAGCCGTTCCCCATCCACCCGAAACTCGCGCCCGAAGCGGTGCACCTGGTCCTTCAGAGCGCGCAGGTTCACTTCCAGGCTAGCCTGCGCATTCTGCCGCTCGCGGTGCGAGATCTCGCTGACCTTGAGCCAGGTGAGCAGTCCGACCGCCGCCACCGCAACCGCCACCCCAGCCGTCACCACCTGCGCCGCCAGGCCGAAACGGCGGCGAAGTATGGCTATCACCGACGAGAAGACGGTGTTCGAAGTTCCACTCATGTTCAGGCTTCACCTTCAGCGAGCACGGTTGGGGCCACCATGCCCGTCAGACGTAAAGCAAAGGTCAACGCCCGCGTTCGGGCTCCGTCTGCGACGGGGGTGGCGTGGCATCGCCCTCGAACAGGCCGAACAGGCCGCGCAGGAACCCTGGGGTGAGGGCAGCAAGCGGGTTGACCGACACCTCGGGGTCATCGAGATCACCGCGCACGCGATAGGTGGCGGCGAACACCCCGCCCCCGGCCTCCGGCGAGAAGAGCCGCCCGAGCAGCGGAATGTGCCCGAGCACGGCGTTCAGGGCGTAGGCCGGCACGATGGTGCCATCGACGGCGAGGCGGCGACGGGCGAGGTCGACCGTGCCGCGCGCCGTGAAGCCGAGCGAGGCGCCGAAGGCCCGGGCATCGCGCAGTTCCAGCCGCTCGCCGTCATAGGAGAACGGCGCAACCAGACGGAGGAAGGAAAGGCCCGGGCCGCGCGCGACCTCGATCAGCCCGTAAAGGGTCATTGCCTGCAAAACGCGCCCGATCGCGGGCGCCTCGCGCAGGCGGAACTCCTCGATCGTCGCCTCGCCAACCAGGGCAGCGCCCGGCTGGCTGTCGTCCCAGGCTCCGCTGAGACGAAGCCGCCCTCCGCTCATGGTCGAGACGACGCCAAGAGCGGCCAGAAATGCCCCTGCATCCGACGCCTCAGCCTCAAGGCTGCGACGCGCCCCAGCGCGTCGGATCGTCGCCTGCCAGGATCCGTCCGTCCCCGCCCGGCCGCGCGCATCCAGCGCAGCGATGCGCCCGCCCTGCCTGCTCAGCGAGACCGCGACGTCACGCAGCTCGCGCCCTGCTTCCGCCCCGAGCAGCACACGCTCGAACCGGGCATCGAGCACGATCGGAAGCCCGCCCCCATCGTCCGACGCCGGCTCGTCGGGGGGCCGACGCGAGAGGTCGAGCAGAGGGCCGCGAAGGCCGACCACCCACGGGTCGCCAGGGCGGTTCGGCGCCCGCACCTCGCCTGAGGCCCGACTTCGCCCGACCACGACATCAGCGATCTCAACCCTCTCCAACCGGCTGTCGCGACCGAACAGGGCTCGACCGCGCGCGGCCACCCCGGCCCCCTCCAAGCGGGTCAGCTCGATCGCGGTCAGCCGCGGCCCCACGAGGCGCACCGTTGCCTCTGCCGTAACGCGCTCGCCCGCAGGCTTCTCCCAGCCGAGCTCTGGGACGGCGAGGCGAGCGCGCGTGAGGTCAGCGCGGAGAGCCACCGTCGCCTGCCGATCGCGCCGGACGGCGAGGCGCGCCTCTCCGCCCACCGCCCCCGTCATGAACGGGGAGAGGGAAAGGCCGAAGGCCTCTGCCACCCCGGCTTGCGGGGCAAGGCGCAGCGTGGCGCGCTCGACCACCTGCGAGGGGGGGCCAGCGCGGAAATCGGCCTCGTAGGACAGGTTCGAATCAAGCCCCGCGAGCTGCCCCGTGCCCTCGAGCCTCAGACCGTCGCGATCGACGGTGAGGGTGAAGCGGCCGCGCTCGAGTGGCCGGTCGAGCACGGCGGCCGGAAGCCCCGCCTCCGTGATGCGGGCCGTGGCGCGTGCGTCAAGCTCATCCACTGTCAGCGTATCGAGAAGCGGGAAACGCAGGGCGAGGTCCACCTCCGCCCTGCCGGACAGCCCGGGCGGCGGCGGGCCACGGCGCGCAAAAAGGGCGAGTTTCGGGTGGGACAGGAGCGCGATCGCCTCCGCCACCGGAGCCTCGATGGAGAGCGCGATGTCCGCCCATTGCGGTCTGGTATCGAGCCCCGAGAGCAGAATCGTGCCCGATCGCGCGCGGATTCCGCCCAACACCCCATCGCGCGCCGAAATCTCGATGCGGTCGAGACCGAAACGCGCGTCCGCCGCCACGCCCGTGACAGGCGGCAGAGGCCTGAGGTAGTGCACCGTGACGCCTTCGGCGCTGCCGATGCCCGAAAAAGCGACGGGCTCAACCGCGCCGGTCTCGCTATCGAGACGGAGCGCCACCTCGAAGCGGGCGTCGCGAACGAGCCCCTCCGTCAGGTTGGCAGTGATCCAGGCGCGCTCGTTCCGCCCCACGCCCTCGGGCCACAGCAGAGGCAGATCCGCCAAGGCGACGGCATCGACAGCAAGGCGCGCTTCCGCCCGCCACGCCGTTCCCTCGCGCACCAAGCGCCCGCCGATGGAGACGGACGGCGCCGGGCCATGCCTGCCGGGCAGCACGAGGCGGGCGTTCTCAACGCTCATCGCATCGGCATCGAGGTGCAGGATGGCGCGTGCCGAGGCGACCGGCAGAACGCCGCCGCCCTCGGGCAGCACCACCCGCCCCTCGCCGACGGCGAGGTCGATCCGTGCCGCGTGCGGGGTGAGACCTTCGGCCAACCTGACCCGCGCCGAGGCGGAGATCAGACTGTCGAGGGCAGCGAGGTGGGCGAGCGCAGGCGACAGCGAAGCGAGCACCGAGGGGCGGAACGGCGAGGTCTCGACGACGAGATCCGCCGCGAAACCGGCCAAAAGATCGCCGCGCGCCGCGACCGCGACCTGGGCCGGGCCGAACGAGGCGAGCCCCTCCAGCAGCAACGCCGCGCCGCCTCCCGCGAGACGGCGCAGGTCAATAAGCGCCTCGTCCACCCGCCAAGGAAGGCCAAGCAGGTCGTCCTCGACCACCATCACCCCGCGGGTGATCCGCAACCGAGCAAGGCGGGAGATCCGGCTCCGCCCCGCGCTTTCCCCAGCGAGACCAAGTTCGGCGAGCAACCGCTCGGCAAGACCGCGGTCATCCGCCACCGGGGCGTCGTCCGCCTCGCGGTCTGCGCGCGGCCCGGCGAGGTCGATGGCGAAGGCGCCGTCCGCCCCGCGGCGCAGGCGCAGAGTCACCCCGGCGAACTCGAGAGCGCGCGGCTCAATCCGGCCCAGAATCAGAGCGCGCAACCCGAGGCTCACCGTGCCTTCCGGCACCTCGGCCACCACCGTGCCGTCGCTGTCGAGGAAGCGGATCCCGGCAAGCCGCAGATCGATCGGGCGGTCGATGCCCTCGTGGAAACCCTCCCAGACCAGCGCCGCTGCGCCGATCTCAACCCGCCGCCCTCCTTCCGACTCGGCCACGCGGGCCTCGATGAAACGGGCGAGCGGATCGAGCGGCAGCGGGCCCTGGGCGAGACGCCAGGCAAGCCCGGCAGCGATCACGCAGGCGAGGACGACGAGCGCACCAAGCGCTGTCGCAAGCCGGCGCAGCAGGCGGGCCGAGGCCAGGATCATGCTGCCCTCCCCTGCCGGACGGCCCGGTTGACGCCGTGGTCCCATAGCCGCAAGCCTCGCAGAGGATGGACGGACTGATGCTCGGCCTGCCGCTCGCCTGCGACCGCGAGGCGGCGGAGCGCGCCCTCGCCCGGATTGCCGACGATGGCGGCAGCCTGCCGCCCGAATGGCATGAGGGGCTGGTCGCGGTGTTCAGCTGCAGCCCCCACCTCGCCGCCCTCGCGCAACGGGAAACGGACACTGTGCACCGTTTCTGCGTCGAAGGGGCCGAGGTGGCGCTGGCGCAGGCGATGGCCGCGATCCCTCGCGGCGAGGCGCTCGCCCGTGCGGGTCGCGGCGAGCTTGCCGCAGCGCTGCGCACCGCGAAGCGCCGCGCCGCGCTTGTCATCGCCCTCGCCGACCTGTTCGGGCTTTGGTCGCTCGAGCAGGTCACGGGGGCGCTCAGCGACCTCGCAGACGCCGCCGTCGACGCCGCCGCCGGCTGGCTTCTGCTGGAAGCGGCCGGGCGCGGCCTGTTTAGCCCTCTCGACCCGCTCGCCCCGACCCGCGGGTCGGGCCTGATCCTGCTTGGCATGGGCAAGCTCGGCGCCCATGAACTCAACTACTCCTCTGATATCGACCTCATCGTCCTGTTCGATTCCGATCGCGCACCCTATCACGGGGAGGACCGTCTTTCCTTCTTCGTCCGCCTCGCACGCGACCTTGTGCGGCTGATGGAGGAGCGCACGGAGGGCGGCTATGTGTTCCGCACCGACCTCCGGCTCCGCCCAGACCCCGGCGCCACACCGCTTGCTGTCTCCGTCGAGGCGGCACTCACCTACTACGGCTCGCTTGGGCAGAATTGGGAGCGGGCAGCGATGATCAAGGCCCGCCCCATCGCCGGCGATTGCGAGGCGGGGCGGGCCTTCCTCACGGAACTCCGCCCCTTCGTCTGGCGACGCCATCTCGATTTCGCTGCCATCCGTGACATCCATTCCATCAAGCGCCAGATCCAGGCCCATCGCGGGGGCGGCGCGATCGCGGTCGCGGGGCACAACCTCAAGCTCGGCCGCGGCGGCATCCGCGAGATCGAGTTCTTCGCCCAGGTGCAGCAGCTGATCTGGGGCGGGCGCGACCCCGCGTTGCGTGCGCCGGCCACCCTGGCTGCTCTCGCCGCCCTGGCCCGGGCTCGGTTGATCGGAGAGGTGGCGCTCGGCGAACTCTCGGCGGCCTACCGGTTCCTGCGCCGAATCGAGCACCGCCTGCAGATGATCGACGACCGCCAGACCCACAGCCTGCCCCAGGACGAGGCGGGGCTCGAGCGAGTCGCGCGGTTTTCAGGCTTCCCCTCCAAGGACGCGTTCGCCGAGGCGCTGCTCGCCCATCTTTCGGCGGTGGAACGGCATTACAGTGCTCTGTTCGAGGAGGCGCCCGACCTCGGCGGGCCGGGCAGCCTGGTCTTCACCGGGGTGGAGGACGATCCCGACACGCTTGCCACGCTCGGGCGCATGGGCTTTGCCAACCCGCGAGCCGTGGGCGCTGCGGTGCGCGCCTGGCACCACGGACGGCCGCGAGCGACGCGCAGCGCGCGGGCGCGCGAGATCCTGACCGAGCTGATGCCCGCCCTGCTCGCTGCCCTCGCCCGCCAGAAGGACCCTGACGCCGCGCTCCGCCGCTTCGATTCCTTCCTCAACCGGTTGCCGGCAGGGGTGAACCTGTTGAGCCTTCTGCAGCGCAACCCTGGGCTTCTCGATCGGGTGGCCCTAATCTGCGGGGCAGCACCCCTGCTCGCCGACTATCTCGCCGCCCAGCCGCAGGTACTCGATGGGCTGCTCGTGGGCGCGGGGCCTGAGCGCCCGATCGCCAAGGCCCTGCGCGCCCGGCTCGCCGAGACGCGCTTCCTCGAGGAAGCGATGGAGGTGGTGCGCCGGGTGGTGCGCGAGCGCGAGTTCCTGGTCGGTGTCGCCACCCTCGAGGGCGCGATCGATGTTGACCACGCCGGCATGCTGCGCGCGCGGCACGCAGATGCCGCCCTGCGCGCCCTGCTACCACTGGTCGAGCGCGACTTCGCCTCCCGCCACGGCACCATTCCGGGCGGTGCGATGGCGGTGGTGGCGCTTGGCAAGCTCGGCGGGCGGGAGATGATGGCGGCCTCCGATCTCGACCTCATCCTGCTCTACGACCACGCGCCGGAGGCGGAATGGGCGGCAGGCGCGACCGGGCGCGCCCTCTCCCCGCCCGAGTATTTCGCCCGGCTCTCCCAACGCTTCATCGCCGCGATCACCTCGCCCACCGCCGAGGGCAGGCTGTACGAGGTCGACATGCGGCTCAGGCCCTCCGGCAACAAGGGCCCGATCGCCGTGCACATCGACGGTTTCGCCCGCTACCAGCTGGACGAGGCCTGGACCTGGGAGCACATGGCGCTGACCAGAGCCAGGGTGATCGCGGGGCCGGCGTGGTTGCGGCGACGGGCTCGCGCTGCCATCCGCACCGCGCTGACGCGCCCCCGCGACGCGGAGGTGGTGCGGAGAGACGCGGCCGCGCTTCGCCGTCGGATCGCGCGCGAGTTGCCCCCGTTTTCGGAGTGGGACGTGAAGTACCGCGCGGGGGGGCTGCTGGAGGGTGAGTTTGTCTGCCAGGTGCTGCAACTGATCCACGCCGCGAAGCAGCCCGAGGTGCTGGCGGCGACCACCGCCGAGGCCTTGCGCAGGCTTGCCCGCGCTGGCGTCCTGGCAGCCGACGAGGCGGCGGAGCTCGCCACCGCCATGCGCCTCTTCCGCGCGGTGCAGGGCGTTCTGCGGCTGACCGTCGGCAAGCCCGGCTCCGAGGCCGAGGTTCCGGGGCCGGTGGCGGAGGCGCTCTGCCGCGCCGCCGCCGCAAGCGGAGCCGCCGAGGCCGTTGACCTCAGCGCGCTTGCCACCCAGATGCGATGGGCCGCGCAACGAATCCGCGCAGCGTTCAACCGGCACATTGCCGATCTCGGCCCGCTTGCAGACGACCGGATCAGTCGGCGAGCGGAGGATTGATCGAAGGGGACGACGGAGAGGGTCACGTCGATGGCGACGACGAAGAAACCTGCGGCGAAGACGGTTGCCAAGGCCACGGCGACGGCGTCTGCCGCGCACGCGAAGAAGACACGGCAGGCCGCCGCCGCGAAGACGACGACGAAGGCTGCAGCCAAGGCCGCCGCGACCAAGACCTCGGCCGTGAAGGCGACGGGGGCGAGGCCCGCCAAAGCCACCCCCGCCCCTGCGGCCGCCGCGACATCGGCGGGCGTGAAGGAAGGCGACCCCGCCCCCGCCTTCGCACTTCAAGCCACGGGCGGGCGCACGGTCAGCCTCGCGGCGATGCAGGGAAGGCCGTTCGTGCTCTACTTCTACCCCAAGGCCGACACGCCCGGCTGCACCACGGAGGCCTGCGCCTTCAACGAGGCGCTGACCCAGTTCAAAGGGCTCGGGCTCGAGGTGATCGGGGTCAGCCCCGACAAGATGCCGGCGATCGAGAAGTTCGCGCAGAAGTACGGGCTCGACTTCCCGCTCGCCTCCGACCCGGACAACGCCATCGCCCAGGCCTATGGCGCCTGGGGTGAGAAGGTGTTCATGGGACGGCGGTCGATCGGGCTGATCCGCAGCACGTTCCTGATCGACAAGGAGGGGCGGATTGCGCGCGCCTGGAAGAAGGTGAAGGTGGACGGGCACGCCGCCGAGGTGCTGGAGGCGGCACGCGCCCTCTAAGGGGGCCCTTCGAGCGGCGTCCTCGGCTCGGCCTCGGCTCGGCGTCCTCAGCTCGGCGTTCCCGCAGCGGCGTCCCCGGGCCGGCGTTCCTGTAGCGGCATCCCTCCGGCGCGGGCAGCGCCCTATCGCTCGTCCGCCTCCTGCGCCAGACCTTTCAGCGCGGCTTCGTTGCGAATGGTGACCCGCCCGGGGATCAGCGACACCACCCCATCCCCCTCCCAGGCCTTCAGGACGCGGTTCACGCTCTCACGCGCCGCTCCCACCAGCTCCGCCAGCTCCTTCTGGGTGGCCGGGATCGACGCCAGGTTCTGCGCCGCGGCGAGGCGGAGCAGGGCACGGGCGAGCCGCCCTTCGAGCGGCAGGAAGAGCAGCTCCTCGACCTGGCTCGAGGTCCGCCGCAGCCGCTCGCACAGGATCTCGATCACCGCCAGAGCCAGCGCGGGGTGAGTCCGGAAGAGCGGCAGCACGTCGCGACGCTCCAGCGTCATCAGCCGCCCGTCCGTCAGCGCCACGGCATCGGCCGAGCGCGGGCGGCCATCGAGGAGCGCGATCTCGCCGAACACCTCTCCCGCCCGCACGGTATTGAGCACGATGTCCTTGCCGTTCTCTGACGGCACAACGATGCGCACCCGGCCGGCGAGCACAGCGATAAGCCCGGCCCCAGGGTCGCCCCGGCGAAACAACGTCTCGCCGCGCCGCATCGGGCGCACGTGCGCGTAGGCCGCGAGGCGAGCGATCTCCTCCGCCGGCAGGCGGCCGAAGAGGGCGTTGCGCGCCAGCACTTCGTAGCGGGCGTCGGCGGCATCGAGGCGGGTGGGAAGCGACATGGCAGCAATTATACCGCGAGGCTCGCTCGCCTTGCACCTGCAGTTGGGTGGATGATCGACACTTCATCCTTCATTCGCGATCCGCTAGGCTCTCGTGTTGTGGCCGGGCGGCTGAGGCTGTCCGTTTCGCTCGGGAGACGACTAAACGATGCGCACCAGAACTCTCGCCGCTGCGGCGGCCATCGCCCTTGCTGTGCCGCTCGCCTCCGCCGAGGCACGAACCATCCGCTGGTCGGCGGCGGGCGATCCGAACACGATGGATCCGCACTCGCAGAATCTCGGTACGGTGACGAAAATTCTCAATCAGATCTACGAGCCGTTGATCCTGCGCACGCACACCTTGGGCCTCGAACCCGGCCTTGCGACGTCCTGGAGGCAGGTCGAACCCGCGCGCTGGCGCTTCGAACTTCGCCGCGGCGTCAAGTTCCACAACGGCAACGACTTCAACGCCGAAGACGTCGTCTTCTCAATCGAGCGCGCGCTCGCGCCCACCTCGAACTACGGAATCTTCGTCGACACCGTGCAGTCGGCGGTCAAGGTCGACGATTTCACTGTCGACATCATCACGAAGATCCCCGACCCGATCCTGCCGAACAAGCTCGCCTCCGTCTACATCATGGACCGCGAGTGGTCGGAGGCGAACAACGTCCGCCAGCCGCAAAATACACGCGCGCGGGAAGAGACGCACACGGTGCGCAACACCAATGGCACAGGCCCCTTCCGCCTCACCATCCGCGAACCCGACGTGCGCACAGTAATGGTTCGCAACGACCAGTGGTGGGGCTGGAATGTTCCCGGTAACGATAGCAACATCACCGAGATCATTTATCGTCCGATCGCGTCCGACGCGACCCGCATCGCCGCCCTGCTGTCCGGCGAGGTCGATTTCGTGCTCGACCCGCCGCTGCAGGACCTCGAGCGGCTGAAGCGCGCGCCGAACATCTCTGTGCTCGAGGGGCCGGAGGTGCGCACGCTCTTCTTCGCCATGGACGTCAAGCGTGACGAACTGCTCTACTCGAGCGTGAAGGGCAGAAATCCATTCAAGGATCTCCGCGTGCGGCAAGCCCTCTACCACGCGATCGACATCGAGGCGATCCGCTCGCGCGTGATGCGCGGGCAGGCCATCGTCACCGGCACGCTCTTTCCGCCGCAGGTGAACGGCTACACGAAGGAATGGGACAAGCGGCTGCCCTTCGACCCTGCCCGCGCCCGCGCCTTGCTCGCCGAAGCGGGATTCCCGCAGGGTTTCGAGGTGACTCTCGATTGCCCGAACAACCGCTACATCAACGACGAGCAGATCTGCCAGGCGGTGGCGGCGATGTGGACGCGGGTCGGCGTCAACACGCGGCTGAATGCGATGCCGCTGGCGCAATTCTTCCCCAAGATCCAACGCGAGGACACTTCGATCTACCTGCTGGGCTGGGGGGTGCCCACGCTCGACGCGCTCTACTCCATCCAGTCGCTGCTCGCGACCAGGGACGGCCGGCCCGGCAACGGCATCTGGAACTACGGCAACTACTCCAACCCACGCGTGGATGCGCTGACCGAGACGATCAAGAATGAGTCGGACCCCGAAAAGCGCAACGCAGCGATCGCCGAAGCGCTGCGCATCTACCACGAGGATGTGCCGCACATTCCCCTGCACCATCAGATGATCCCGTGGGCGATGCGCGCCAACATCACCATGCCGCACATGGCCAACAACCAGCCCTACATGCGCTGGGCGCGGGTGAACTGATCACCCCTCCCGCCGGGCTCCCCCGCGCCGCAAGGACGCGGGGGGCCCCCGATGCCGCCGTGCCACCCTCGGTGGCCAAGGACGGATTCTCTCGCTGCCCATGCTCGCCTTCATCGTCTCACGTCTCCTGCAGGCGATCCCCGTCATGTTGACGGTGAGCCTGATCAGCTTCGCCATGTTCGCCTACGTCGGCGATCCAGTGACGATCATGCTCGGCCAGGATTACACGGAGGCGCAGCGCGAGGCCTTGGTGCGCGAGTTGGGCCTCGATCAGCCCTTCTTCGTGCAGTTCGTCGAGTTCCTGCAGAACGTTCTGCGCGGCGATTTCGGCATCTCCTATCGCCTTGGTCGACCGGTGGCCGACCTGATCCTCGAACGCCTGCCCGCCACGCTCGAACTCGCTCTGACCGCCGCCCTGCTCGCCCTCCTCATCGGCGTGCCGATGGGCGTATACACGGGACTTTACCGCACTTCCTGGCTCTCGCGCGTGTTCCTCTCTGTGTCGCTGATCGGCGTGTCGCTGCCGACCTTTCTCATTGGCATCTTGCTCATCCTCGTCTTCGCCGTCATCCTCGGCTGGCTGCCATCCTTCGGCCGCGGCGAGACGGTGGCGATCGGCTGGTGGACGACGGGGCTTCTCACAGCATCAGGGCTGAAGGCCCTCATCCTGCCCGCCGTCACCCTGGGCCTCTACCAGATGACCCTGATCATGCGCCTCGTGCGCAGCGAGATGCTCGAGGTGCTGCGCACCGACTACATCAAGTTCGCCCGCGCGCGCGGCCTGCCCGACCGCATCATCCATTTCGGGCACGCGCTGAAGAACACGCTGGTGCCGGTGATCACCATCACCGGCCTGCAGCTCGGTGCCATCATCGCCTTCGCCATCGTCACCGAAACGGTGTTCCAGTGGCCGGGCATGGGGCTCCTCTTCATCCAGGCGGTGGCCAACGCCGACATCCCGATCATGGCCGCCTACCTGATGCTGATCGCGCTCCTGTTCGTGACGATCAACCTAATCGTCGACCTTCTCTACTACGCGGTCGACCCGCGCCTGCGCAGCGGGCTCGTCGCCTCATCCGGGCGCTGAGACGATGAGCGCCTTCGCGCCCGCGCGCCGGCTCACGCGCATCTTCGACACCGATCTCTGGTGGTCGTTCACCCGCTCGCCCACCGTCGTTGCCTCCGCCGTCATCGCCGTGGCGTTGATCGGCTCCGCCGCCTTCGCCCCGTGGGTCGCACCCCACAATCCGTTCGACCTCGCCACACTCAACCTGCTCGACGCCTTTACCCCGCCGATCTGGCTCGAGGGGGGGGATGCGCGCTTCCTGCTCGGCACCGACGATCAGGGCCGCGACGTGCTCTCCACCATCCTCTACGGCGCGCGAATCAGTCTCTTCGTCGGTTTCTGCTCCGTGCTGTTCGCGATGACCCTCGGTGTCAGCATCGGGCTCGTCGCCGGCTACGCAGGGGGAACGGTTGACGCGGTGCTGATGCGCATCGCCGACATCAAGCTCACCTTCCCCGCCATCCTGATCGCGCTGCTCGTCGATGGCATCGTGCGGGCCGTGCTGCCGCGCGAGCTGCATGACCGCATCGCGATCTGGGTTCTCATCTTCGCCATCGGCATCTCGAACTGGGTCCCCTTCGCCCGCACCGTACGGGGCTCGACCATGGTCGAGAAGAACAAGGAGTATGTGATGGCTGCGCGCGTCATCGGCCTTTCGCCGGCCCGCATCATGTGGTCGCACGTGCTGCCAAACGTGCTGGGGCCGGTGCTCGTCATCGCCACGCTGCAGCTCGGCTTTGCAATCCTGGCCGAAGCGACTCTCTCCTTCCTCGGCGTTGGTGTGCCGCCCACCCAGCCTTCGCTCGGCACGCTGATCCGTGTGGGCAACGACTTCCTCTTCTCCGGCGAGTGGTGGATCACGGTGTTCCCGGGCACGGCGCTTGCCACCATGGTGCTGTCGGTCAACCTGCTCGGCGACTGGCTGCGTGACGCCCTCAACCCGAAGCTGCGCTAGGGGGGACCGCGGACGATGCCGCTGCTCGATGTGCGCAATCTCCGCGTGGAATTTCCGACCCGGCGCGGCACGCTCGTTGCGGTGGATGACGTCTCGTTCGGCATCGAACCCGGCGAGGTGCTCGGCGTCGTCGGGGAATCGGGCGCGGGCAAGTCGATCACCGGGGCGGCGATCATTCGCTTGATCGAACCGCCCGGCCGGATCGCCGGCGGCGAGGTCTGGCTCGACGGGCGGCGCATCGACACCCTCCCGCCCGAGCGCATGCGCAACGTTCGCGGGCGGGAGATCGGCGCGATCTTCCAAGACCCGCTGACCACGCTCAATCCGCTCTACACCATCGGGCGCCAGCTCGCCGAAACGATGCGGGTCCATCTCGGGCTTGGCGCGAAGGAGGCGCGCGCGCGTGCGATCCGCTGGCTGGAGGAGGTCGGAATCCCGGCCGCCGCCGAACGCATCGATGCCTATCCGCACCAGTTCTCGGGAGGCATGCGCCAGCGCGTGGTGATCGCGCTCGCCCTCTGTGCGGAACCCAAGCTCGTCATCGCCGACGAGCCCACCACCGCGCTCGACGTCTCCATCCAGGCGCAGGTCGTCGCGCTCCTGAAACGCCTCTGCCGCGACCACGGCACGGCGGTGATGCTGATCACGCACGACATGGGCGTCATCGCCGAAACAGCCGATCGCGTTGCGGTGATGTATGCCGGGCGAATCGCGGAGATCGGCCCCGTGCGCGAGGTGGTGAAGCGCCCCCGCCATCCCTACACCGAGGGTCTGATGGGCTCCATTCCGCCCCTCTCGCGCCGCGTGCGGCGGCTTGCGCAGATCGAGGGGGCGATGCCGCGGCTGACCGACATTCCGCGCGGTTGCGCCTTCAACCCGCGCTGCCTGCGCGCCTTCGATCGCTGCCGGCGTGACCGCCCCGAACTGATGGCGACCGACGGACCAAACCGTGCGGCCTGCTGGCTGCACGACCCGTCTTCGCGCGACCTCGCTCGCGGCTATGCCGCCTGACGGCGCGCGCAGCCTGGTCACCGAGGCGCTGGTCGAGGTCGAGGATCTCGCACGCGAGTTCGACATCTCGCGGCCCTGGCTGTTCCGCGTTCTGAACGGCGAGCCGCGGCGCATCGTGCATGCTGTGGCCGGCGTGTCGTTCACCATCCCGCGCGGCACCACACTCTCGCTGGTCGGCGAATCGGGCTGCGGCAAGACAACGGTGGCGCGCTTGGTGGTCGGGCTTTATCGGCCGACGCGGGGCAGGATCCGCTTCGACGGCGTCGATCTCACCGCACTCGCTGCGAACGACGCGGCGCGCGCGATCCGGCGTCGCATCGCCATGATCTTCCAGGACCCCTACGCCTCGCTCAACCCGCGCTGGCGCGTGCGCGACATCGTTGCCGAACCGCTGCGCGCCTTTCGTGTGCTCGAAGACGAGCGCGCGGTCGCC
The DNA here is from genome assembly GCA_937927455.1 of uncultured Elioraea sp. Lineage (GTDB taxonomy): Bacteria > Pseudomonadota > Alphaproteobacteria > Acetobacterales > Acetobacteraceae > Elioraea. The sequence continues at coordinate 23,970 of CALBEG010000289.1, forward strand.
GAACGCGTGGCGGCACTTCTGGGCCACGTCGGCCTGTCGCCAAAGGACGGGGAGAAGTTTCCGCACGAGTTTTCGGGCGGGCAGCGCCAGCGCATCTCCATCGCGCGCGCTCTCTCCGCCACACCCGACTTCCTCGTCTGCGACGAACCGACAAGCGCGCTCGATGTCTCCGTGCAGGCGCAGATCCTCAACCTGATGAAGGATCTGCAGGAGGAACTCTCCCTCACTTACCTCTTCATCAGTCACAATCTGGCAGTGGTGCGGCACATGTCAGACCGGATCGGGGTGATGTATCTCGGGCGCATGGTCGAGGTCGCGCCAACCGATGCGCTGTTCGAAGCACCACGCCACCCCTACACGCGGATGCTGCTCGATGCGATCCCGGACCTCGAGATGACGGGGCGGCGGCGCAGTCCCGTCGGCGGCGAAGTGCCCTCCCCGATCGCGCCGCCTCCCGGCTGCGCCTTCCATCCGCGCTGCCCCTTCGCCAATGCACGCTGCCGATCCGAGGTGCCGCGGCTTCGTGCCGAGGGCGATGCGCTGGTCGCCTGCCACGCGGTGGAGGAGGGGCGGGACGCCGCCTGATCTGCAGCGCCGCAGCAGCGGAGACGGGAGGTGCGCGGGCTCGCCCCGCGCGCGGGCCCCCTCCCCGCGCGCTGGATCGTTCGTCCGTCGTCGGTCAGACCCGCCGGAGGGCAAGCCCAAGAGCGGCGAGGCCGAAGCCGAGCAAGGCAAGGGAAGCCGGCTCAGGCCCGTCGACCTGGTAGGCGTGGCGAATGGTCGCGCTCTCGCCAGCCGCAACATCGCCGGTGAGCCATGCCAGCTGCAGGCTGAAGTCGCCACGCTCGACGCTTGGGAAAACCGCTCCCGCTCCCTCCAGGACGGTCAGCAGGGATTCTGATTTTGTTGTGCAACAGTCTCTGCCGATGAACGTGTTGCGGTCATAGTCGGTGGTAAGGTTGCGTAGGGCGAGGCCCAACCCCGTCAGCGGCCCACGGCCAAAGACCCGATCGGCCGCGCCGAACCGTGCACCGCCTCGCGTATTGTCGGTCTCGAACGGGTCGATCGCGACGTCGACCTCAAGCAAAGCGTCCGGGCTCGGGTCGATGGCGCGGACGAAGGCCACGCTGATCAGATTCTGCAGCGCCGTGATCGTGGTGACGATGGTCAGCTGCGTGCCTGAGGCATCAAACAGACATGAGTGGCTGATGGTGACGAGTTCTCCAAAGGAACCGGTCCACTGCGCGCCTTCGGGCGTGGGCGGTACCGATCCATCGCCAAGCCCGGCAATCGCGTTTGCGTGCTCAACGAAATCCGCCTGTTCGGAGAACACCGCGAACCCCTCGTGGCGCAGCCCCGTTCAGCATGCCGATGCTGTGCCGGCCGTTGCCGCTGGGGTCGACCATCAGGCCGAAGCCTTCGTTCAGGCCCGGGCCGATCGTACCTAGGTCGCTGATCTAGAGCCTGAGGAACCGGCCCTCGAGTACCACGCCGGCGTAAGCAAGCGCCGGGGCAAGCGCGAAAGGTACTGTCCACAAGACGGTGATGCGAAGACGGCGCGGCAGCACGCAACACTCTCCCTCTGTCAGCCCGCCCCGGTCTGAGCAGCCTGCGTGCCATCGCGTGCTGGGTGCTGGAGATCTCCCTTCTATCCAGGCATTGGGGCAGGCGTTCCGTCCAGCCGGAAGCCAGGTGCAGAGATTTCCGACAGCGACAAGTCGATGACACCCCAGCTCCTGGCGCGACTTGCGAGGTGTTCCCGCCCAGACCTCACGAGCTCTTCGCCGAGGTTCCGTGCCCCACACGCCGCACGCGATGCCCGTGGCAAGAACACGCTGCCGGCGGCACCTGTTCTGTAGGCAAAACGACCGTCCCAAGGGACTGCATTTGTAACGCGCTAAAATCAGGTTCGATTGCATGTTGAAGGGCAAGCCGGGAGCATCACCTGCGCTCGGTCGCCGGCTACTGGAAAATAATGCATAATCGAAACGACTATCGCACATCAGTCTGCTTTACACATGCATTCGACATCATTGTTTCACCGAACTTTTGTCACGCCTGAGTGTGTCCCTCTTAAGCCTCACGCGCCATCGAACGCGGGGGAAGAGAGAGGTCTACAAATGACGAACGCGTTCATCCCGCTGCCGACGTCGGCAGGTCTCTGAACGCAGCGCCTGTTCACTGTGAACCACACGGCTACACCCGCCGCTGGGGCGGAAGTCGCGGCCTACGACCCGGTGTTGCGGCTCGCCTTCATCATGGGGCCGAACGGCGTTGACATCGTCACCGCCGTGGCTCGACCCGGCAAGGCAGCCGGAACGATCCTCGCCAGCGTCGACGTCACCCCATTCGGCGGCAACGCCAATTCAATCGCCCTCAAGGAAGGTCTGCTCGCCATGGCTTTTGCCGGGTCAGCGTAGTCCAGCCCGGCCCCGTGCTCACCTACCGCATGGGCGGCGAGGGTGATCCGACCAGCGGCTCCCGCCCATCACGCCTGTTGCCAGCTCCACGGTCGGCGCCAACCCGGATCAGATCACGTTCACCGTGGACGGGACGAAGCTTCTGGTCGCCAACGAGGGCGAACCGAATGGCTACCGCCCGGGCGACGTCGCCCCCGAAGGCTCCGTCTCCGTCATCGATCTCGCTGCAGGCACGGTGCGGACCGTCGACTTCACCGCGTTCAACGGCCAGATTGACGCGCTGCGCGCCGCGGGAGTTTGCATCTTCGGCCCCGGTGCCACCGTCGCGCAGGATCTCGAACCCGAACACATCACTGTCTCGGCCGACGGGAAGACGGCCTTCGTCGCATTGCAGGAGAACAACGCGATCGCCGTGCTCGACATCGAGAGGGCGACCTTCCTGTCCATCCTGCCGCTCGCGCTCAAGGACCACTCCTAGCCGGGCCGTGGGCTTGACGCGTCGGATCGCGACGGGCCGTCCGGCACCTCAGCCATCAGCGTCCGCCCCTGGCCCGTGTTCGGCATGTATCAGCCGGACGGGATCGCGACCTTCACCTTCAACGGTGTCGAGTACATCGCCTCCGCCGACGAGGGAGATGCGCGCGACTGGCGCGGCTTTAGCGAGGAGGAGCGCGTCGGCGCAACCTCCTACATCCTTCATTCGGGCGCGTTTCCCGATGCCTCGGTGTTGAAGCAGGCCGCCAATCTCGGCCGGCTCACGGTGAGCAGCGCCACCGGCGACACGGATCGCGACGGCGGCTTCGATCAGATCCACCTCTTCGGTGCCCGCTCCCTCTCCTTCTGGATGAAGGATGGCACGCTCAAATGGGATTCGGCCGAGGCGATCGAGCGTGCGATCGCCCTGTTCGACCCCAACGGGACGCCGCCCACAGCGGCCCAAATCGGCACCCAGGCAGGGCTAGGCAATGACTGCCGCTCAGACAACACGGGCCCAGAACCCGAACACGCGTCCATCGCGACCATTGGCCACGCCATGTACGCCTTCGTTGGTCTCGAGCGCGCCAACGCCGTGGCGGTCTTTCGCATCGGCGATACGGACGGCGACGGCTTGCCGGACGCGACCATGCAGGGCGTACTCGCCCCCCCAGGCCATCGCGCGCCAGAGGTGTTCGTCACGATCCCCGTCTCGTCCCCGGCCGGCGGGCAGCCGCTTCTCATCGTGCGCTTCGAAGTGTCGAACGACACGGCGGTCTATGCGCTCTCCCAGAACTTCACGTTGCAGATCCTGCACTCCTCCGACCATGAGGCGGGTCTGCAGGCCACGACGCGCATGCCGCTGTGGGCGTCGTTGCAGGAGCGGTTCAAGCAGGACTACGCCAATATCATCATCTTGGCTCCTGGCGACCTTTGGATCCCGTGGCCCTTCTATGTCGCCGAGGCCCATCCTTCGCTCGAAGGTGCGCTCGAACGCTTCTACACCAGGCTCCTTCAAACACCCGTCGACCTCCCCTCCGGCGCACAGACCTCGGGTCGGGTCACGATGGCGGCGATGAACGCGGTCGGTGTCACCGCTGCCTCCTTCGGCAACCACGAGTTCGATCTTGGCACCAACCCAATCGAAGGCATAATCCACCCCACGCGCCGGTACCCCGGGGCGCTGTTGCCGATCTCTCCGCCAATCTGGACTTCTCGGCCGACACGGCGGCCATCGGCGGACACCTCGCCGCGGCAGTAACCGCGGACGGGCAGGAGGCCTCATCCATCAAGGCGCGGATCGCGGATACGGCGGTGGTCACGGTGGGTGGCAAGAAAATCGGCCTCGTCGGCGCGACGACGCAGATCCCCGCCTCGATTTCCTCGCCCAGCGCGGTGCGGGTGATCGGCCCGCAGCAAAACGACATGGAGGCTCTCGCCGCCATGCTGCAGCCGAAGATCGACGCACTGGTCGAACAGGGCATCAACAAGATCGTGCTGATGTCCCACCTGCAGCAGTACGCGTTTGAACTCGACCTCGCGACCCGGGTGAAGCGTGTCGATGTCGTGCTCGCCGCAGGCTCACACGCTTTGTTCGCCGATGGGGACGACGTGCTCCGCCCTGGCGACCTGCCGATCGAGGCCTACGCGGTTCTGCGCAGCAACGCCGACGGAGATCCGGTGCTGATCGTCTCCACCCCGAACGAGTGTGCCGATCTCGGCCGCCTTGTGGTCGCGTTCCGTGCGGAAGGGCGGATGATCACCGACCGCTTGCTGGACTTCGTCTCGGTGAATGGTGCGTGGGCGACCACGCCTGAGCGCGTCGCCGAGGCCTGAGGCGTGGCGCCAGAGGCCCTGTTCGCCTCCGAGGCTTTCGCCCCTGGCTCCACCGCCCAGCTGGTGAAGAAGCGGGCGGACGCTGTCGGGGCTGTGATCACCGCCGAAGATGGAACCTCTTTCGGCTTCACCGACGGCTTCCTCTCGGGGCGTCGCATCGAGGTGCGCCGGCAGGAGACCAACCTCGGCAATCTGACGGCGAATGCCAACCCCGCCGAGGCGAAGAAGACCGACCCGAAAGGCGCTCGTTGCGATCAAGAACAGCGGCGGCCTCCGTCACTCGATCGGTGTCGTCGTCGGTACGTCGATCGCGGAGGAGGTGCCTCCTCTCAGCAACCCTGAAGCCGGCAAGCCCACGGGACGGATGAGCCAGCTCGACATCGTCAACGCGCTCCGCTGCCACAACGGGCTGACCCTGCTGACACTGACAGCGGATGGGCTGCGCCACGTTCTGGAGCATAGGTTAGGCACGCTCACCGCGACCGACACGCCGGGCGCATTCCCGCAGTTTTCTGGGGTCAACTTCAGCTTCGATCCCACCAAGGCCCCAGGGGCGCGAATCCGGAACGCGGTGATCGTCAACGAGGCTGGTGAGATCCTCGAAATGCTGGTCCGCGACGGCGTACTTGTCGGCGATGCCGCGCGTGAAATTCGCATCGTCACCCTGAATTTCCTGGCCAACGGCAGCGACAGCTCCCTTTTCGCCACACCGGGCAAGGACCGCGTCGACCTCATCGTTCCCGGCCAACGCACCGGAGTTGCGACCTTCGCCGAGGATGGCAGCGAACAGGATGCGCTCGCCGAATTCCTTGCCGCCCGCCACGCCACGCCCGAGACGGCCTACAACGCACCGAACACTCCGGTGGAGCTTGATACGCGGATCCAGCAGACTCTGTTCCGCCTCGACACTGTTCAACCGCTGATCGAGTTCGGCCGGTACCGAACAGCGACCTTCCGCGGCGATGCGGAAACTTTGCGCAACCCGATGACCAATCTCGTCCCTGCGGCGGAAAAGGTTGCGGGAACCGTCTACATCAGCGCCCCTGATGATTTGACCGCGGCATCGCTTGGCCGCTTCCGCACTGGCGACGGCGACATTGCCATCAACCGCATCGATGTCGATGGCACGGTGCCGTGGCGCACTTCGGACGACGACCCGTTGCCGCTCGGGCTTCGTCTCGGTCCCGAACCATTTCTTACCCCTCTCTCCTCCGGCGACGTCGATCACCACAGCGCGGTGCTTTGGACCCTCGTCCCGTGCGCGGCAACGTGCAGGCCGCGTGGTCGACCGACCCGACCTTCGCCGTCCTCTCGGCGTCGACCACGGTCACGGTCATCGACCCCACCCTGCCGGTGAAGGTGCTGGCCGAAGGGCTCCTCGCCACGATCGACAACCACGAGGTGATGAACGACTTTGCCGGTGGCGCACCAGCCGCGTCGGATCCACGCTTTCCCGAAAACGCGGGCCTGATCAACGAGACGGAGCTCTTCCGCGACGGGCTGCAAGCGTCCCAGGAGTAGAACGCGATCGAGGACCGGATCTGGTCCGCAGCAGGTGATCCCCGCGTGGATGGGCGCCCCGATCTCTACCGGTTCCAAACCTTCGCGTCGGATGCGGCGGTGTTCGTGCTCGATGCGCGCTCCTTCCGCGACGAACCGATCCCGGCCTTGACCGGCGCGCCAGCCGACCCGCCGCGGTTCCTCGCCGAGGCCTTCGGCCCGGGCGCACCCTGCTCGGCCGACCGCAGCTGGAGCGGCTGAAGGCCGATCTTCGCGATGCCGAGGCGAAGGGGGGACCTGGAAGTTCGTGCACGTTCCGGTGCGGATCCAGACTCTCGGCCCCCCGGCGGCGGCCGACCGGTTCGAGGGCTATGCGGCGGAACGCACTGAGATCCTGCGCTTCATCGACGATAACCGGATCGACAATGTCGTCTTCGTCGCTGCCGACACGCACGGCACGGTGACGAACAACCTCACCTACCAGCTGGGCCCGGGCGGGCCGTAGATCGCGCTCGCCTCGTTCGAGATCACCACCGGGTCGGTCGCCTTCGACCCGCCCTTCGCCCCTGCCGCGATCGGGCTCGCGCGCGATAGCGGCCTGATCAGCCCCGAACAGTTCTCCGTCTGGCAATCCCTCCCCATCGCACCTGATCAGGACAGGATCCCGAACGACAAGGATGACGTGTTCAAGCTGCTCATCGACGCCAACATCACGCCGCTCGGCTGCGACCGGGTGGGGCTGAACGCGGTGCTGCCGCAGGCGCGCGCGCTGCTGGAGGCGACCCTCCTAGAGGGCAACTCTCTCGCCGCGCATACCGACGGCTAGACGGAAATAGACGTCGACGTCGCAACCGAATTGCTCACCGTGCGCACCTGGGGCATCGACGACGACGGGGCCAAGCCGGACGGATCGTTCGAGCTGCCTCGCATCGGCAGCGAATTCACGGTGGAGCCGAGGCGTGCGATTTCGTTCGATCTCGCACGAACGATGACCCGTTTGCCCAGCGCGGAAGGCCCCAGCCGCCATGCGCAGGACAAACTCTCCACGGGCTTCCGCTACCAGGCGGAACGGGTGCCGGGTGTACAGCACAGCCGCGAGGTCACCGACTCCACCGGTTCGCACGTCAACCGCGTCCTCGCCTGGCTCGGCGACGTGATCGTCGAGGACGTGTTCTTCGAGCGCGGTGAATCACAGACCGGCGCGGTTGCGACTCTCGACTGGTTCTATTGCGACACAGCGCTTCTGCACAACGAGGCTGGCTGCGACGCGGTGCGCGGCGTGCGCGTCGACGAGTTCTCGGGCAAGGCGCTCACCGTGCGCGGCTTCCAGGACGTGCAGCTCCGCCTCGATGGCCATGGCGCGCAGGCTCTCGTTGTGGAGGGTGCGCGCTTGGCCTTTGTGCTCGCTGGCTTGGGCGGGAACCGGGGCGCCATCACCATCGGCGCCCAGGGCCGCGGCGGGGCTCGGGTCTCCGTCGACGGCGGTGCCGCCGACGGCGTGATCGACCTCACCTTCGCGGCATCGGCATCGACGCACGCCATCGCCTCGGCCCGCCAGATGGTGAAGGGCGGGGCTAGCGACGACGTCATCACCGGGCGGGGCGGCACGCTGGCCGCGCTCTACGAGCGGATGCGCGGCGACTTCTCCACCATGCGCGGGCCCGACGGGCGCTTCGTTGTTGCCGACCTCAACCCGGCAGACGGCGACGAGGGAACGGACCTGGTGTCGGGCGTATCTCAGCTGCAGTTCGCCGATGCCCTCGTGGGCCTTGATGGCACGCTCTGGATGTGAGGGGGCCAAACCGGCGACGCAGAGGCGGATCGGCCCACAGCGATGCGCACGCAGGCACGGGCAGTTGCGCTGTCATTTGGCCTGCCCTTGCGCCTCTCCGCCAGACCGGGCCAGGGGTCGGTCGCACGCTCCGGTGGTGTCGCTTCGATTCTGTGGCTGAGTGGTTGGGGCGCCAGGATTCGAACCTGGGAATGGCGGAACCAAAATCCGCTGCCTTACCGCTTGGCGACGCCCCAAGCCTGCCACTCTCTAAGCGCGCGAAGCCACCCGCGGCAAGAGAGCGGGTTTGGCTCAGGCCCGCGATCGCCGCAGCCGCTTGGCCGCCGGACGCGTCGGCGCCTCGAGGACCGCCAAGGCGGCGGCGAGCAGAACGAGCGCCGCTTCGCGCCGACCGTGTGCCGAAGCCGATTGGGCAAGGCTGAGCAGCCGGTCCGACACCACGAGCGGGCTCGCCGGCAGGGCGTGGGCGGGAGATGGGCGAGACGCTTTCATCATCGTGTCCTTCCTCTCAGCCAGGGCATGCGCAAGCATGCGGGTGGAACCGTCACCAAAAGGTGAAGACGACGGTAGGACGGAGCGCGTGGGGATGGTGTGCGCCGCCTCACCGCGCCCACCTCTTCCCGCCTGCTGGAAGACCGGACGATGACACCTCGCCGCCCGCTTGTAGCCAGTCTTGCTGCCCTGCCCCTCGCCGCGGCGAGCCCACCCCGGGGTACGTTCGCTGCGGCGCCAAAGGCTGCGGCCGCGGCTCCGGGGTTTCATCGCCTTCGCCTTGGCGAGGTCGAGATCACCGCCTTGCTGGACGGCGGCATGCGCCTGCCCGAGGCGCATGCTCCCCGCGTCTTTCGCGACCACCACGAGGCCGAGGTGCGTCGCCTGCCCCAGGGCCCGCGCTTCATCCAGGCCGCTCGCCGGGCCGTCGGGCCCTCCGCCGACCGCATCCGCACCTTCGATGCCGCCCGCGAGACGGAGGTGCTGCCGGGGGTCACCGCCGTCCCGGCCATCGGCCATACGCCTGGCCACGTCTCCCACCACATCGTCTCCGGCACCGAGGCGATGCTGATTTGGGGCGACATCACCCACCAGACGGTGGTCCAGCTCGCCTACCCGCGCTGGCGCCTTGCCATCGACGTCGACGCCGATGCTGCGGTCTCCTCGCGTCTGGCCACCTTCTCCATGCTGGCCGCCGAGCGGACCCTGGTGGGCGGGGTGCACCTCCCGCTGGCCCGGCTTCGGCCGCATCATCGCCGAGGGCGAGGGCTACCTGTTCGTGCCGAGGCCCGGGCAAACCTAGGCTGCGGCGTCGGCACTTGAACCGCCCGGCCCGCCCGGGCTAGGGCGCGCCCAGTCATGCACCATCCGCCGCCTGGGCCCGCCTTGCCTGCGGAAGTCGTCGCCGCCTCGGCGCAGGGGCCGCTTCCCGGCCTTCGCGCCCGCGTCGCCGCGGGCCTCCTTGAACACGACCCCGCCCAGGCGCTCGCCGCCGAACGGCTGCAGGAACTGTGGCGCGCGCTCGCGGGATACGATGCGCTGAAGGAACGATCGGGCGGGCTCCTCTCCTCGCTTCGCTCCCGCCTCGGCTTTCGCCGCCCGCGCACCCCTCGCGAGGACGGTACCGAGGCGCCGCAGGGCCTCTACCTCGTCGGCGCGGTCGGCCGC